>JAUVLN010000108.1 GCA_030600725.1 Thermoplasmatota archaeon
CACATTAAAATCAAGCTGGTCTCCACTTTCCCATGTGTCTGATATCCAGTTCCCCGACATTCTTCCTTCATAGTAAATAATGACATCATAGATATGCAATCCAAGGGATACGTCTGTATTTACTTCAATGTTAAAATCATAGGATGCTGTCTGGTCAGTAGCGATGATATCACCAAGCTCATCTTGTGTATGGTATATGGTTTCCGGGAAAAAATCAAAATGGATCCATACCTCATTGATCCTGATCTGATCATCCCAATCATTTGTTATTGATACTGTGCAAATGGTGGTATTTCCCTGATGACATGGATTTTCCGAAAACGAATATTCGCCGACCAGATCAGCATCGGGATCCGGTAATGTAATGGTATAAGTATAGTCAACATTTGCCGTTTGTATCCAATTGTCGCAATACCAATAAAATTGATAGTTGCCGTCAGAAGGAATTTCAAATGTGCCGGATGATCCATAAACATCTGTATGTTCATGATAACTGCTTGAACCATCGGTTATTTCGAAATCAACGTTATCATCTATATCATCTGTTTCCCAGGTGTATTCCAATATTGATCCCGTGATCAAATTGCCAAGGTCTAAGGTTCTTGATTCATCCGCTGGAACGTCAATCGAACCTGTTTCACCCGATACCATATTTGGGATGAAAAGGAAAGAAGCCAGTAACAAGATCCCCATTATCACAATATTCCATTTTCTCATTTTCATACCTCCCATATTGATTAGATGCTATTATTTGAAATAAACTTTTCCATATATAACAATATCGAGTCGATAAAAATGTACTTCATAATTCATATGGAGTTTGATTTCTATTGCGGAATAATTGTATGCCTTATGAGAAAGCACTCACCAGGATACAACGATTCAAACTCAACCAGATATTCCAATCGCCTCAAACATCGTTCCGTGCAACTCTCTTTTACTGAAGAAGGTTTCAATGATCATTCGGACCAGATCGTTGCTTTCAAAAGCCACAGCTCACAGTTAACTCCAGGAGGAACATCGTAGAAAAGCGACACAAGGGCCGTGGGAGGCTCCAGGACCACCACTCCCATTGAGACCTTCCACGGGCCCACGTCCACTCCAATCAGCCTCAACGGAAGGGCGAGGTTGAACCTTCCCACGATCCCCATGTTGAGCGAGTCGGGAAGCTGAGCTGAATCAGGGACCATCTTCGCCACGGCCGCTGGCATCTCCACCTCCGCAAAGAGCCTCATCTCGATATGACAGTATGCAAGGATCCCCAACGGGAACGAGCTAAGCGAGAAGGACCCCTGAGGATTGCGGATGTTCTCTATCAGGGATACGATGTTCTCGTAGACCCATTGTAAGAACCGCGCGAACGCCTCCCCCTCCGCAATAAAAGCCAGCTGGAACCCCACCCCCGCCGTTCCCGTCCCCGCATTGGACACCTTCAGCTCTATGAACATCCTGACCTCGATGACAAGCTCCCTGATCGCGGATACTACCCTCTCCACGAAAAGCTCGATCCCCCGCTGGACCAGATGAACCAGGCAGTTGAAGGAGAGGCCGTACAGGGAATACGCCTCCTTCCAGGCCTCGGAGATGGAGGAGGTGAGTATCGAGATAATAAGCGATGAGAGCGAGAACACCCCTCCCCCGTTGGCGACTCCAGGCGACCCCTCCCCCCAGCGGAAAACGCCGAAACCGTCCATGTCCCTGGAGAACCACCCCCCCTCGATCGAATCGATCTCGGCCCGGTCCCAGATCTCCCCGGAGGGAGACCTCAATAGGATAACGAGCCCCTCACCACCCCCGAACCAGCTCTGGAGGTTGTCATCGGAGAGGGATATGATCCCGTACTCCTCCCCGGACCCCTGTATCCTCCATGACCCCACCGCATACCCTTCCACATCCCTTATCTCCACGGATGATCCGGAGATCCCCAGGGATGTAGGGTTGTATATCTCAACAGAAGTTATGTTCCCAACAGCGTCGAATCCCACCTCATTGATATGGGGGCCCAGATCCGTTGGCATCATGTACCTGAGCTGGAAACCGGCATCGATGAAGGCGGAGATCCCCAGGGGGGGTATCGGGACCTGCGGAGCCATCCCGAGGATCGAACTCAGAGAAACCTCCAGCGTCCTGAACCTCACAAGCTCCGGGCACTGTATGGCGATCCTTATCACCTCCCCTCCCCTCCTCACCAACGCCCCTATACTGATCATGTACGGGTGCTCATCCATAAGTGGGTCCAGCTCGATGTAAATACTAACCGGCCCTATCTCTATCTCCATGGTGCAGTTGAAAACGATGGATCCATTAGGTATCCTATCCAGGGAAATGTGAAGGTACAGCCCGAGCGAATCCATGTTCAGATCGAGGTTAAGAAGCCCCCCCTCCTCCCCTTTAAGTGCGGATATATCCGAACGGAAAAGGATATCTGCCCCACCTATGGCCACCCGTTCCTCCACCTCCTTTATACCAAGAACCTCCGCTCCCGCGAGTACCACGGTGGAGATCCCCTCCTCCACTATGCTCCTTATCATCTCCTTGACGCCCTCCCTTGCGGTCTGCGACAGGTCCATGGATATGTTGGTCAGAACCCTGCTCACCTCCGCCAGGTCGAGGTCCTTCCCCTCGGCCATGTCCATGACAAGAGGCGGGAGCTCCGACAGCGAGCTCATGGACCCGCCAAGGAATTCAGTAGAGGATGAAGCGATCGTTTCTAGCGCTTCTTGCGCGATCTCCCCCGCAGCGTCAAGGGCGTCATCCAGAAGGGTGGGCCCCTCCGAGTAGGTGAAGCGGTGAAGCGGCCAGGAGGTGGATATCTCCAGGTCGAGATCGAGGGTGATATTAACCCTCCAGCTGGATTCGGTGACGGTCAATGGAGTTCCTTCAAGGGAGTAGAACAGGTTGTACCCACCCTCGAAGCTGACGTTCATATACGATCTGTACCTGGGTTCCACATCGTATATCTCCCCGCTTCGGCTCCCGTGGGACCTGATCACCGAGACCTCCGGCTCCCCCTCCCTACACATCCAGGTCTGGGCGTTTATGGTATCATCAAATAACACTCCCCCATCCCAGCTCCTTGGCAGGATGGCCCCATCGCAGGGAGAGGGCATGAAGGTTCGGGTGCCCAGAACCCGAAGTGGTGCCACTGCGCACTCCTCGATAGAGCGAAGCGTTCCCTCGATCAGATCGAAGAACAGCGTTTCCATATCCTCCTGCGCCCCCTCCAGCATATCAGTTATCTTCCCGCTGCGGGTTCCTTGATCATATAAACCAAGGATCGCCCTGGTGAGAACACCCCCACCCATGTCGTTTTCGGAAACCGGCGCAAACTCCCTATCCCTGATAATTTCCAGAGAGACCTCCACAGCGGGCCTGATCAGGTCCGACAGACCATCCTGGTCCACCATATTGATCAGCAGGTCACGATCCTCCAGAACGCTGATGATATCCTCCGCCCCCCCTTCCGGGAATATGCACCGGTCCCAGGGGATCCTGGACGTTCCGGTTAACTCCCAGGAGATGTCGGGTATCACGCACCCCGTCAGGTAGGAGCTCAGCAGCTCCCCCGACACCCGATCCAGCTCCCCCTCCCGATCGGTGAAGAGCCCATATACCTCATATATCCAACCGACCGCACCGGAGCCTATCTCCTCGTCCATACCGCCGATCATGGACAGAAACGAGGCGTCCTTGATCATCTCCAGGGCCTCGGATGTGAACAGCCCCAACATCTCCCTCAAAGGCCCCAACGACCCGTTGATATACCTGGATATCGGGGGAAGGTCATCATCGATCGAGAGGGTTGTCTCATTCCAACCCTGATACAGTTCCCCCCAGAGGTCGTCAACTCCGGAGAGGATATCGGCAGCCCTGTCGACCGCCTCTCTCAATATCATCTCCCCCTCCATCCTGATACGTTCCTCCTCATCCTTTATCAGAGAGGAGTCGCCGAGAAAGAGGACCAGCTGTTTACGGAAATCATCATCCCGCATAAGGTCCACGGGCCGGAATGATGGATCCATCGGGTCCATGCCGGACTCGAATTCCACCCTGTAAACGTCACATCCGTTCGCATAGTAGGTCCCGACCCTGTCCGGGTTATCCTCCTTCAGGAACACCTGGCCGTTCTCATCCTGGAGATATATCCTGTCCGAGCTGTTATCGGTCAGGTGAAGCTCAACGACGGTCGTGTATGGAGGAACCTCCACGGGCGGGTAGCAGGTGATGGCTTTCCCTTCATAACTGAACTCGTCGGGAAAGGACTCCCTCATCACAGTGAGGCTTCCTTCCTCCTCCAGCCCCGCATCGATAAGTGGACCGATCAGGATATCCTCTGCCGTCTCCTCACCCATCCGGATGATATCCTTTCCCAGAATGGTCGATGATGCAAAGTTGATGAGGTTTCCCGTAGCCTTCATGAGGGCGCTTAGCCCTCCCAGCTCCTCCATGAACATGTCATACAGCCCGAAATAGGACAGGAGCTTGACCACAAGCTGATCGATCGCCGAGTAGAGGAGCGGTCGGACCATATCCGTCAGGGATGGGGGGTTCCCCTCGCTGCCGATCCCCTCCCCAACCAACGCCAGGGAGGCCGGATCGTAGGCTCCTTCAGTATTCAGGAGCACCTTCTCGAGGTCCATGGTCTCCCCGCCGGCGCCCTGGGAGGCGGATATGTTCTCGGAGATGTTTCCAAGATAGGCCCCGTCGATATCCCTCAGATGGCCCTGGACCGTCAGGGTTATGGCGAGCTCCACGTAGGATATTATCTCATCCTCCGTGAGGATGTCCCCGTAGAAATTGCCCGAGGCCGTATCGAGCCCTCTTCCGTAACCCATCAGCGCTTTCTGCTGTGCCATTGCCGAGAGGAGATAGTTTGCGGTCCTCTGAAGCTCTCCTCCGTTAAGGGCATCGTTCACCCTGTGTTCCCTGCTCTTGAGGAGGTCGGAGAGGGAGGCCCTCTCCTCCTCATAGATAACATTCCTGTCGATCCGCAGGGACCCGTAAGGGTCCGAGATGATTATCGAGCAGGTCACCTTTGTCCTTGTCCCCAGGGACTCACACCTGATCCCTTCGTCGGAGGGTCCCGTCCCGTTGGGCCTATCATCGGACGTCCAGGGGACGGGTGAATCGATGCCCGCGAGGACGGGGAAGACCTCGATCACAAGCTCTCCCCTTGAGAATATCAGGTTATCCGTCGTGGTGTTCAGGCCCTCCAGGAGGGTGTCTATCCTTTCTGGAAGATCCCCGGACATCTCCATCTCCATGATGGTATGCAGCCGCCCCTCCCCGCCAATCAAAAGCTTTCTCTCGGAGGCGACGAACGCTTCGGTATGTACCTTGGCGATGAGGTCCTCTATGGACGTCTCCGCCTCGTCGGCCCGGCCGAACCCGTACCTTATATTGAGCATGTCGAGGTCCGCTTGACGCTGTGCTGTCTCGACGCTGCCAATGTAGACAACGTAGAAGGAGGAGATCACCAGCAGCCCTATCGCCAGGAACGCGAACGCCTCCCTTGCATATTGGTCGCCGGATATGGTTGGAGATCTCATGTCGCCCCCTCGATATCGTAATTGAACGAACCCCTCTCAAGGGGCAGATACACCTTGATGTGGACGGATCCTGGTGATATCGTACCGGAAACCACGTGGGGTGTGAGAACGGGATCGGGGAGGGCGGGATCGGTCGAGATGGATATCAGAAGGTCCAATCCATCCGGGCGGTATGCGTGAAGTGCCTCCGTCACATTGATGAAAGCGGCATCTTCGCCTTCCAGTATATTCGATCCATCCTCCCTCATCAGGATCCAGGTGGTCCCATTGGGTCGACCGTTAACAAGTGAAAGATCCTCCTTGATGCAGAGGGCGACACTCTCTGCCTGAACGCATCTGAGGTGGAATGTCTCGACCTCGACCCGATCGTCCCCCCCTCCGTCATGGGCGAAGGAGAATACAAGCGAGGCGCCCAGGATCAGCATGATCATGGAGATGGCCGTCTCCATCCCCTTGTCATCCAGGATCCTCCTCATGATCGGCCCCCCTCAAGGTATCCAGGCACCGGTCCGTCATCGGTCTGGATCAACACGGTCAGGCCGTGGAGGATCATCGATCCGTTGGGTATCGGGTCGGTTCCGAGGAATCTACCATCCCGGAACCACACTGATAGGTTGCCGATCTCCCATGTGATCTTTACAAGAACGTCCCCTTCGAGACCCAGAACAGCTCGCGGACGATCGCCCGATCCTATGGAGATCAGCCGGTCCATCTCCAGGATCGAGTCGCCGTCGTCCTCCCAGCCCCTCCAGTCCCTGATGATCTCCAGCTCCTCCCCGGTAAGGGAGGACCCTCGTCTATCATCCCCTCTCAGTTCCCCTGCCAGAGCTGACCCCAGCCCCAGGACTATGCAGATGGACAGCCCGAAGGCCAGCAGGTCACTTACGGGGGAAACGGATCCTTCGTTCCCAACCCTCATCGAACCGGGAGGGAATTAGGAGTAGAAAAGGGTTTTCGTCCCCCCATCCATAGCGTCCCTAGATATGTTTAATATGGGTCAGTCCAATCAATGCCGGACCTTTTAGTGGGGAAGACGTATGAAAAAGATGATGCTTTCGATCCTGATCGCGGGTGCCTTTCTGGCATCCGGACTATTGATGGTACTGCCTGCGAATGCCGAAGGTGAAACACTCTCCTTCACGGACCCGTCAGGTGACGTTTTCAATGACGGTTTCACCTCGGATGTATATAACAACGCGGATATCACCTCTCTGACGATGGATGCCACTTCAGACCCCATCGTGTTCGAGATGACCGTTCTTGGTGTTATCGTATATGAGAATACCTCTTTGCTTTACAGTTACTCCATCTCTATAGACCACAATGGGGACGGCGAGTATGGATCCACCATCATGATCATGGCCTCAATGGGCATGACCCTGACGACCTTCATGAGCGATTATGGGGAGGGTTATTATTCAACGTTCGAGGTCTCTGGTGGAGGTACGGATACCCTTCATGTCGAGATACCACTGAGCTTCATAGAGGGGAGCCCGGGGATAGCTGACATATACGGAATGGCAATGATCGGGGATGACGTACCGAACTCCGCCGTCGATATGATCAACGACCCTTCCGGAACGGTGCCTGTGGATGATGACGATGACGATGA
>JAUVLN010000092.1 GCA_030600725.1 Thermoplasmatota archaeon
CTGTACGAGCATCGCCTGGGGATCGTACTCCTCCACGGTCGAGTGCCAGGAGTTGGTCACCACCCTGATATTGTCCGGATTGGCACCGGGGCGGGAATGGTCGAATACCCACTCCAGGCCCTGTATGTAGCCATCCTCGGTTGGGGTGCTTCCCTCCTCGGGTAGGGATATGGTGACCCCGATCAGGTTGGCACCGGGTGCTACTCCACGTCTTGCTCCCGCGGAGGCGTCGCCGTTTCCCGCCACGGTGCCTGCAACGTGTGTCCCGTGTCCGAATTTGGTATCGGAGTTCTCCGTCTCGACCCAGTTTCCCCCGCCGATATCGAATACGTTCTTGATCGTCTTGGTCCCGTAATCGAGATCGGGGTGGCCTGCATCTATCCCGGTATCGACCACACATACAGTGACCCCCTTTCCGTCTATGGGATCTCTGGACCATCCGGGACCCTGGATCATGGTCGCCCACACCTGTGTCGCGTTGATCACGCTGGTGCCCATCTCCATGTCGGATATCACCGGATCGTTGTGTTCGACGTAGGAGACATCGGGGTTTTCAAGGATCCGATCTATCATGGATGTGGGTCCTCTCACCGATAGGGCGGGGACCACATGGAAGCTCCTCAATATGGAAAATCCGAGCCCCTCCAGGAACAGCTTTTCGCTTCCGTCAAGGTCCCCCTCGAACTGAACGATCAGCTCTATCACCGATCTTCCATCATTTGAAGGTTGGGTCAGATCCAGGCTGAGTTTCAGCGGCAGCCTATCCGCTGATATCCCATCCTGCACCTGGCCGGAACCGCCCAGCAGGGTTATCGGTACCATCAATATCAGGGCTGTGATGAAAAAGGGGATTCTACTGTGGGTCCTCATGGCTATGTGGAGGCTGTCGGACGGAGATAAATATTTGGGCTATCTGTTTATAAACGGTATCATCAGTATAGGGAAGGGATCTGTCGAAATGAGGGGGAAATGTAACGGAGGATCCGCCGGATTTTCCCTGTTTATGGGGTGTTTCGACGCTTATAATATCTTTCGTAACATATATATAGTTAGTATTTATTGCCTTGCAATAGTTTAATATAGTGAAACTTCCCGGGGACGGGGAAGATGAGATGCACGGGGCATATTGCCCAGAAAAGGACGGTAAACCAGGAGTTGAAATCGATGTCATACAAGGTCCAGATAGAGGAAACGACGAAATGTTCAGAGTGCGGGAGCGAACACCTGATACGGGATTACGAGAGGGGCGAGTTGGTGTGTGGGGATTGTGGGGTCGTGATATCCGAACAGATAATAGATCAGGGGCCGGAATGGAGGGCCTTTGACTCGGCGCAGAACGAGCAGAGGGCAAGGACGGGGGCGCCGATGACCATGATGATCCATGACAAGGGGCTTTCAACCGAGATCGGCTGGAAGAACAAGGACTCTTATGGAAAGTCCATACCCACCAGGAACAGGGCCCAGATGTACAGGCTCAGAAAGTGGCAGAGGAGGATCAGGGTATCCAATGCAACAGAGAGGAATCTTGCATTTGCCCTCTCGGAGATGGAGAGGATGTCATCTGGGATAGGCCTTCCCAGGAACGTGAGGGAATCCGCTGCGTTGATCTACAGGGGAGCCGTGAACAAGAACCTCATCAGGGGAAGGTCCATAGAGGGTGTCGTCGCCGCGTCGATCTACGCCGCCTGCAGGCAGTGCAATGTCCCAAGGACCCTTGATGAGATATCCGCCGCCTCGAGGGTTAACAGGAAGGAGATAGGCAGGACATACAGGTTCATGGCCCGGGAGCTCCAGATGAAGCTGAACCCGACGTCGCCCCAGGATTATATCTCCAGGTTCTGCTCCGAGCTCAAGCTTTCCGGAGAGACCCAGTCGAGGACATTGGAGATCCTGAAAGAGGCGGATGAGAGGGAGCTGATCTCCGGCAGGGGGCCCACGGGCGTTGCAGCCGCAGCCATATACATCGCCTCGATCCTCACAGGAGAGAGGAGAACCCAGAGGGAGGTCGCCGACGTGGCCGGGGTCACTGAGGTCACGATAAGGAACAGGTACAAGGAGCTCTCAGCAAAGCTTGGCATAGATGTCGAGATATGATCGGACGCATTAACATACGGATAACGAGCTTGCCTACCGGTGAGGCTGTCAGTTCAGGTCCTTTCTCCTTATGGAGATAAGGCCGATAAGCAGAAAAATACCGGTGAGGAACAGAAGGAAGAAGATGGAGAATGATGTGGAGAGCATCTCCTTGAATGTGATGATCTCACCCACTCCAACCTCCCAATACATGATCGACCTGAGGTAGTACATGACCGTTACCTGTCTGATATTGCCCAGGAAGGTCGATCCGATCATCTCCCAGATGAAGGTGTAAAGTAGCCCCACCATAAGAGGCCATCTGATGAGAGTTCCCAGCATTACGAACATGGCGCCGTATACCATCGTTCCCAGAAAGGTTATGAAAAGAACGTTTGCAAGGACGTCCAGGGAGGAAAGGATCTCAGTAACCGGGGCCATCAAGCCCAGGACGAGATACATGATGACAATGGTCAGTGAGAGCATGAGGTAGACCGATATCACCATGCCGATGTACTTGTAGATGAGGATCTCACCTCTCTTCATGCCTCTGGTGGTCAGATATGTTATCGTCCTCTTGTCGACCTCCTCATGGACCTGATTTGAACCGTAGATCAGGCAGTAGAGGATGACGAAGAACTGTAAATAAAATAGCAGTGTGAAATCTGAGAAGGCCTCCAGCCATTGGGCATCGTCAGGGGTATCATACACTATGTAAAGTGCGATGAAGGTGGGAATTAGCAGTATCAGTATCGCCAGGACGGTCGACCTGGATAGAAGGATCCTCCTCACGGTGAACTCTATGACGGCGGACGCCCTGTTGGGCATCCCTTCCATGTAGCTATACCCTTTTTTCTTCATATCAATCTACCAGATATTTGAATATCGCATCCAGGTTGTCATCGGGACAGTCTATCGAAACGATCCTGATACCCTCCTTCAATACTATCTCCTGGAACCCCTCGTAGAACATGTTGGGGTCCCCTGTTCGAACCAATAGTACATTGGACCCGCCCTCGTAGGAGATGGAGATCACATTCTCCATTCCGGACAGGATCGAGGCCAGTTTCTTTCTTTTCTCGCATGTAACCCTGACCGTTAGCGGGAATCTATCCATCGAATCCCTTATCTCGTGGAGGTTTCCCTGGGCAAGGAGTTTACCCTTGTTTATCAGTACGATATTCTCCGTCATCCTCTCCACTTCGTGGAGAATGTGGGATGAGATAAGGATGTGCTTTCCCTGGTCCCTCAACTTGTACATAAGGTTCATGATCTGTATCCTTCCGACGGGATCGGTGCCTGCGAGAGGCTCGTCCATGACCAGTATGTCGGGATCGTGAACAAGGCTCTGAGCTATCTTGATCCTTTGCTTCATCCCTTTGGAGTAACCGCTTATGGTACGGTTCATATCCTTGGCCAGGTCTACAGTGGCTATCACCTCTTTTGCCATCTTCATGGCTTCCTTTCTGCTGTAACCATTGAGCCTGGTGCAGTATGTCACGAACTCCAGACCGCTCATACGGTCGTAGAACGTCTCCTGCTCCGGACAGTAACCCAACATCCGGTTAACCTTTGGGTTGTTCCAGACCTTTTCACCCATCACCGTGACCTTGCCCATGTTGGGTTTGATCTGGCCCATTATGATCTTGATCAATGTGGATTTCCCGGCCCCGTTCGGACCCAGGATCCCGGTGATCCCTTTACCGAAGTCAACGGTTATCTCGTTCAGTCCGAGAACGCTGCCGTAGAATTTGGAGACATTCCTGACCTCGATGATGTTCTCCCCCATCATGACCCCTCCACCTTTTTCATGCGGTAGGCGATGATCGCCCAGGAGGCCAGGGTCATACAAAGCAGGACGGCAGCTGGAACGTGCCAATCATACCCGTAGGTCTTCGCATTGAAATCGATGTCGAACAGCACCTTGAATATGACCATAAAATTGTCGTGTATGGAGATCAGTTTGAGATAGTCATTCTGGAACATCATATAGAGGATCCAGCTGATAGTGGAGGAGAATGCAAATATCGAGAAGATGGCAGCTCCCGCATATATCCCCCTCTTCATCAACGAGGATAACGCCAGGCAGATGGATGAAAAGACAAAAAGTGTAATTAGGTAGGATAAAACGAGGGCCCCAAGTATCCACAAGTGTTCCAGAACAAAGATAAATGTTACGGAACCAAATGCCATCCCGGTGATGAAGAACAACACAGCCGGAAAGATAGAGATCAGTGATAGGACGGTAATGAGTGAGGCAAACTTACTCAGTACGTAATGTATTTTCGTTATGGGCCTGGACAGGTAGAGGCTGATGGAGTTGTACCTTACATCATTGGATATGAGGCCCGCGCCGGCTACTGATGCTAGGAATATGATCCAAAAGTACCTCTCCCAATTGCCCAAGGTTATAGAGAAGATCTCATCGTTGGTATTGTCAATGATCTTCGCCTCATTCACGGTGATTATCCCTTGGGTTATGGATGAATGTTGGTATGATCCGTTCCCGATCCCCGTTCCCGCCACGATGATATTGAAGGAGCGCTTGATGGAGCCATTGCTTGAGCTCACCTTCAGCGTCAGATCCCTTGCCTCTCCAGCTTCCAGTTGTAGGTATGGTTTTCCCATGAAAGGGTCCACGAGAAGGTCCAGAATTGTACATTCCCAATGGTAGTCCCTGTACATTGTCACATAGCAGTCCAGCACGACCAGGATGTCAATGTCTCCCGTATTCTCGATCGTGAGGGAGAATTCAGCCGATCCTCCACCTTTGATCGATCGCTCAATATCTTTCCCATTTGACCCTATCTCAAGGGAAAACGACCCTGATCCCGGGTCCACCGCCGTGAGGTTATCCTCCTCGAGAATGGAAAGGTATTCGGACTTTTCAAGGCTGATAAGCGTGGTGATGGACCCCGTCCTGAAGTCGTTTATCAACCAGTAAGGGTCGAATTGTTCCGAGGAGGGGTCCATTGAGATGTCATTCTTCATGTATTCATCGACGAAACTGGCGTAGAATGAGATGGATCTGGTGACGTTGAAGAGATCAAAGGTGTGGCTGATGCCTCCACCTTGCACGTACATATCAATGTAGGGTGCCACGTCCTCCAGATCAAACCCCTGTCTTATCGACCTGATACCACCATCGTAGGGTTCCTTGACCTCTTCATCCCAGTAAATCTGCTCCTCCAAGTATGTGAACTCATCGATGTGATTGGGTAGAGAGATATCCATCCTTACGTTGATCTCTTCCCCCGGCCCGAGTACTGTATCGCCGTTCAATATGGTCGTCGATATGGACCAGAACTCATTGGGGGCCTCTCCGTAGGTGAGGACGTCCCCGATCTCTTTTCCGGTGTTCCTGACCTTGAACTCGAAGGATATCTGGTCACCCAATTCCACCTCACGCCTGAGCATCTCACCTTCAACGGGGGTCACCTTGAGCCTGACATCGGTCTGCCAATCGAAGGCGTCCTCTGGTGAACTGGTCAGCGTGGTGAGCCCTTGACCCAGCAACATCAGGTAGAAAAAGGCAAAGAAGAAGGATAATGCCATGACGACGATGACTGCTGGGTTCTTGATGGTCGAAATGAAATTGGACCGATACATTCTGAGGGTTCTGTATCTCAATCCCTTGTAACTACCCTTGTAGGGCCGGTAGTCATGAGTGCTAAGTGCCATCACCCATCACCTACCCCGTGGTCCCCGACGTTCTTGATGAAGATATCCTCCAGGGTCCTTCTGGACCTGGAAGCGTGCCTTATCTGGATATTCTTTCCCCTGATCTCACTGTAGATATCGTTGATGATGTCACCTTCGGTCTTGACCATGAAGATGGAACCTTTCTTCTTGAACTTCAACCCCATCCGGGACAGTGTTGTTGCGAATTCCAACTGGTCCCCCTTTATCCTCATCTCCAATCTGTCTATCGATCCGGTGAGGTCCTTCATATCGCCCTGAGTGACCAGCTTCCCCTGGTCAATGATAACAATGTGATTGCAGATGTACTCCACGTCCGGAAGCAGATGTGAGGAGAAGATGATATTCTTCCTGTGGTTCTTCGAGATGTCCCGGATCAGGTCAAGCATCTCCTTTCGACCTTTGGGATCCATGCCATTTGTGGGTTCGTCGAGAAAGATCAGCTCCGGATCGTGGACTATCGCCTGCGCCAATTTGACCTTCTGATTCATCCCCGTGGAAAAGGTCTTCAGCTTTCTGTACCGCTCGTCGCCGATTCCCACGTAGTGGAGCACCTCATGTGCTCTCTGCATTGCGACCATTGGTGGAAGCCCGGATATCTCGCCCATGTACTTGACAAATCCAACGGCGGTCATATTGGGGATGAGACATTCGGATTCCGGCATGTAGCCGATCCTCCTCCTGATGTCCAGGCCGGAATCCTGTGAACCCAGCGTGTGACCCATTACAGATGCCTCTCCGGAGGTGATCTCCAGCAGGCCAAGGAGGGATTTTATCAGTGTGGATTTTCCCGCTCCGTTGGGCCCTAGAAGACCTACCGATCCACGGGGGATATCGAGGTTGATGGAATCGAGCGCCATGAGGTTGCCATAGCTCTTTGTGAGCTTGTTGGATGTGATCACGAACCCGCTCTTTCCTGGCATTCCAACTCAGTGCAACAAACGGCATCAAATTATAAAAGATGATCAGCTATTTCTTCGACCGGGTCGCACGGTTTATCACGGGATTTATCTATCAAGTGGTCGATAACGGTCTCATGGACCGCAAGTATATCCTGGGCCTTGTCAGTGTGGGCGTCATCCTGACGCTGATACTTGCCGCCTGGTTTGGTGGTAGCGCTATCTTTGGTGGTGAGGAGGCGGTATACATAATCGATTTCGATCATGAGAGGGCGGCCATTCATGTCAGGGAGCTCTGCAGCAACGGGCCCAGGATGTCTGGATCGGAGGAGGAGAGGCTGGGTGCGGAGTACATTGCTGCTCAGTTCGAGGATGCGGGGCTCGAGGACGTTCATATCGAGACATACTCGGTCCCGATGTTCGAGGTGAGGAGCACCAGCATATCCCTTGTGGAGTACGGGCCGCTGGGAACGGTACCAAGGCCCCTTGGGGACGCCATAGTGTTTGATCACATTACGGAATATGTCTTTCAGGGGTACTCGGGCTCGTATGACTGGAGGGATTTCAGGGACGATCTGGATGTTGTAAACGTGGGGAACGGGACCGATGAGGGATCCTATGCGGACGCCAGGGGCCGGGTCTGCCTGATCGAACAGACAGCCGATACACCTCCCAACAAGGAGGTCTATTTTCACGCTTACGATGCAGGAGTGGAGGCTATCATACTCCAGAACACATGGAGGGGGGAGAGCATGGGCTTTTTACCCATGTTCAAGACGAACCAGAATCCCGTGGAGTACGATGATTATCCCGATATCCCTTTCTTCATGGTATCGAATGAGATGGGGGATATTATACAGCAGTTGACCCCGAAATACAGGCTCAGAATGGACATGGACATCTGGATCGGTAACCTGGACATCAGGGTAGTTGTCGGAGATATCCCCTCATCCACCGGGTCCGGGGACATCATCATGTTCACAGCCCATCATGACACCTGCTACAACACCATCGGCGCTGTGGACAATACGGTCGGCCCGGCATCTCTCATAGAGATAG
>JAUVLN010000011.1 GCA_030600725.1 Thermoplasmatota archaeon
ACTTGCATACAAGCAGGAAGAATATCCCCTTGATATCGCTGAGCCCCTCGAAATTCCCCTGTCCTTTTGATATCAGCATATCACCATCCTCGAAATCCTTCAGATGGTCCGGCGTTATCCAACCCGCATCAGGTATCTCTATGATCTCCACCCCCTCAATCTCCTGGATGCCCGCCTCAATCGCATCAGAGGCTGTTATGTCATTAAGGACCGGGTCCTTTTTCACGACCACCTTGATCCTGCGGTCCCCCCTCCTGCGTAGTAATTCCCCTATGAGCAGTTTATCCAGGATGATCTCCCCCGAATTATCGACGATATAGTATATCGTTCTGGCCCTCTCCTCTTTCTCCCTGAAGAGATCATAATCATCGATACTGAATCCCTTCCTTTCCGCCTTCTCGATGGTCTCCTCCAGGTCCAACAGGTTCTTTGCACCGTAATCGATAACGTTGCCGCAGATCGAAAGAAGGATGGCCTCCCGCAGGGGGTCGTCCGCAGACCTCACCCTGCTCAGAAGGCCCGGATAGATCTCCATTGCCTTGTCATTGGACCTCCTCTTCAATTCCAGATAGGGGTCCGTATCCCCGCCCTGTTCCAGTATTATCCTGTGGATCCCATGGGCGATCGTTGTGGGCTCGCTTTCATATGAGGCCCCCTCAAGCAAGGAGAGCACCCGTGTGAGAATGGTCCTCCTATTTTTCTCATCCAGCTTTGACATCTCCATCTCGTTCATCGCCTGCCTGAGGAAACAGAGATGGCATTCACTATTTATTTTCAGAAGATATCCCCCCAGCGTTAGATCCCATGCCTCCCCAAATTCCTGCAGGTCAATAAATGTTGTTGAATATCCCGGGTAAATAGTATATATACCTCGATCATATTCCTTGTTAAACCCCAGGGGGAAACAAGTTGTCCAGCAAGGTAACTTACCTAACGGCGATATTGGCGCTGTTGTTTATTATGCCATTTGGTATCTTCCTTACAGGTACCGGTGAGATCGATCAAGGTACAGAGAAAGAGACCGGGGGGGCCGTACAGACCCGTGGTGAGATCGCTGTGGGGGATATCATGTTGGTGGAGGGGGGAGATTCCATGCATAACAACAGTTTCTACTATCCCATTCCCGAGGGGGGCAAGGTCCTTGGAGGAGATATCACAATAGGGCCGATGCCGTATGCAGAGGGAACTAACAAGTACCCCTCCGAGGTGATATTCAACATAGGCAAGGCCTCCCCCGAGTATCAATACTACAACCTGATGGAGATCCAGGGCTTCGACAACGGATACTGGGGCTATCAGGATTCCCTGTTCGATGGTTCCACCGATGTCGAATTCGACCTCAGTATAACCCCCGAAGGCCATTTCACCTTCGTTCTCCCAAAGAACATAACCGTGACATCCGCAAAACTCAACGTGACGGGCCTTCAGAGGTCGGAGGAGTACATGGGCTGGGTAGCCCAGGGGAGCACCATTGGAGAGGATTTCGGACATGTTGTGAAGGGAATGGGTGATATGGATTCCCTTTTCATGGGAGATGAGATCCTCGTGGGATCGCCGACATTCACATCGGGGTCATCGTCGAATATCGGCAAGATCGTACAGTTCTATCACGGGGCGGAAGGGAGGATATATTTCCGCGACTATATCGTCGGATCGGGAACCGGAGGCCATTTCGGCACATCCATATCCGAACGGTTCACTCTACCCGACGGCAAGGATTACTTCGCCGTCGGTGCAAGGCGGAACGGCTCAAGCACCGAAGGGACGGTATACCTCTATCCAATAACCACCCTTGTGCAACCCTCGCCGACCCTGACGATAACGGGGGAATATCAACTGCAGGACTTCGGGACATGGATCGAGGTTGGGGATGTGACGGGGGATGGCGACATCGAATTGGTTATCGGGGCCCCATCCAACAACTCGGGAGAGGGGGCTGTATATATCTATGATCTGGATCACGATGGTTCAAGATTCACGAGCACACTCAACTTCTCATTGAACGCACCATCCGGTGAGACATCTTTCGGAAGGTTCATGTCGACCGGAGATATCAACGGCGACACCTATGGGGACCTCGCTATCGCTGGAGATGATAAGGTTTATATCTATCATGGAGGGCCCGCTGCCGACACAACGATTGATATGACCCTGGATCCAAAACTCCTGGAAAAGGTGAACACATTCACCTCATTGGAATTCCTCGGAAACGTCCTTAGCACGGCAGGGGAGACGCTTGCAGTGGGTTGTCCCTACGTGGGATCCGGCACATCAGGAGGCGTGGTCCTTCTCTATGATGGGGGGCCGTCATACGATTCGACAGAGGATAAGATCATCAGCTCCACGCTTCTCAACCTCCAGAATTTCGGTCTTGCCGTGGATAAAGGAGATGATATGAACGGTGATGGTTACAGCGAGTTCGCCGTCTCTGCGGGAGGATATCTTACAACGGCCGGAGGTGCCGGCATATTCTCGAGGAACAATCTGGGAAATATCGTCCTGATCCAGCCATTCGACGGACAGGCCGCCGGCAACCTATACGGATACTCATTGGACCTCGGCCCCGACATCATGAATGATGGATACGATGACCTCTTTATAGGCTCTCCAAAATACTCCAACTCGGGGCTCGTCCAGATAATGGATTGGTATGATATAACCACACTGCCCGATAACACTCCCACCATCTCTGTTGGCGATACGGCTGCATGGACTTACAGTGGAAACAAACTCACCAGTACAGTAACAACGGATGATCTATCCCAGGAGTTCAACCAGCAACTAGAGATGAAGGATGTCTGGTGGAGAGATGGATACAATGATTACGTTCGGATCTCTCTAAAGATCACCTGTCCCACATCGGACCCCACGAGCGGCTCCACGATATTCAATCTATCATCGTTTGAGATAGAATACGAGTATCCCGTACTCATCGAGGATATTCAGGTGCCGATGAACTCCTACATCAGCACATACGAACCCGAAGAGGATGGAACATTTCATGTACCCTTCAAGTTCACCTCCAGTACACCCGGTGGTCTGAAGGTTTACGATCTCCCCCTCAGTCTTGACCTCCCTCCTGTGATCGAATCGGATCCGCAGGAGGTGTTCCTCATGGATGAGGATACGGTTTCCGGTATAATTCCGGATCTCTGGGCTGTATTCGATGATGATTTCACCCCGGACGAGGAGCTAAAATTCCTCATAAACCGAAAGGACGACAACGGATCGATCGTACAGGTCCTTCTTGTCGACAACAGGTCCATAGTTGTCGATTCGCTGGATGGGAGGGATAACGATAACTGGACGGGAGAGGTTAAGTTCACCATATCCTGTATTGACGGGATAGGTGCCAGGGTTAGGACGGATGAGATCACAGTCCACATTCAACCCGTTAATGATGCCCCGGGAATCAGGACGGGGGCATTCCCGAACACCGTGGTCGTGCAGGGAAAATCGTGGGAATTCAGGAATTGCGGCTACGATTCCGAGGGAGATCCCATAACATATGATATCGAGGGTCCGGCGAATATGACCATAGATATCAACGGAACGATCCGCTGGATAGCGACAAACGATTATGTCGGTATGAACACCTACACGATAATCCTCAGCGATGGGATGGATGAAAGGAGGGTTGATTATCCACTTGAGGTCATAAACGAGAACGATAAACCCGAGTGGGTCGAGATCCCTCCGTTATATAATAACATCTATTTCGGCGACACCTTCACCTTCCAGGTGATCGCCAGGGACGTGGACCTTGACGACCGACTCACGTATAAACTTGTGGAGGGATCCTTCCCGACAGGAGCCATGATCGACCATGATGATGGGACCATATCGTGGACCCCTGGCATCCTGTTCGATGAACCACAGCGGTTCAAGATCAAGGTTGAGGACCTCGATGGAGCTTCCATCAAATATGAGTTCTATGTGAATGTCTCACTCAGGTTGAGCCCACCCTCCTTCATCTCCCATCCTTTTACGAACCTGAAGGACATGAAACCCTGGGAGTATCCGATCGAGGTGAATGATCCGAACGGTGAATACGATATCGAGCTCTACACCGCCCCGGATGGAATGATATACAATTCCTTCTCACAGAAACTGATCTGGACACCCTATTTCGATCAGGTGGGACAGTTCGATGTCACCATCAACCTAACATCTTTCCATTATCTGATACAGCAGAACTTCACATTGACCGTGGACCGGTCCCAGAGGAGCTGGAACCTCCTTATAACCGGACCCATCGATCAAAGCAAGGTCACGGACATAGTCAATATCATCGGCACCGTAAATGTGACCCCCTCGGAGGTCCTCTGGCTGGAGGTCAAGGTTGGTAAGGGGGAGTGGATGCAGGTGACACCCGAGGGTGAATCGTTCAGCTACTCGGTGGATACGGGAAAATATGATGACGGCGACCTCGAGATAAGGATAAGGGCCTGGGACGGGTACATGTATTCGGATGAGGAGATGATAACCATGAAGGTGGCCAATCATGAGGGAGATACCTCCCTGATCCTTGTTGTGATAATGGTCGTTGGGGCCGTTCTGTTCATCTCTCTGATAGGGTTGATAGGTTTCCTTGTTGTGAAAAGACAGATCGAGAAGGACAAGGAGGAGGAGAAAAAGGTCAAGCTGGAGGAGATCCAGAGATCAAAGGAGGAGATGGACAGCTTCCTGAATGAGCAGTCCACCCTGACCGACGACGCATACCAGAAACTCGTTCAGGAGGAGGAGGAGGTTATAGATTTCGATCAGGTCATGGATGATCTGGCCCACAAGGCGGAGGTGAGTAGAGACGAGGTCACGACGACCCTTATGGGGTCGTCGGATAAACTGGCATACTTGCCCGGGCAGGAAGAGGGGATGGCCGTTGACGCTCCGGAAGATCCGGTAACTGCTCCGGAGCAGGAACCTCCGGAGGCGGGTGATCAGATCGACCAGGAGAACGGGTCCACCGAAATCCCTTGAGGATGATGATATCGATCAAGGTGTCTGGATGTCAAAGCGGCCACAAACCGGTTGAACGGAGATCGCCGGATGCCCCTCTTGACCGCTCCCCTTATATCGGGTAAAGAGCCGATAAAACGGGATATTTCACCAACGGGGGGACAAAGTATATAATTATAGAACCAAATCAAGATTTCAATATAACAGGGGAATCCCGTTAAAGGAGGGACCGAAAATGGGTTGGCTTAGAAGGAAGGCAGATAAGGAAGAGGAGTACCTGGCGGATGATGTACAGATTGGGAGAAACTACATCGATCTGGGGGCTCTGAAGATCAGAGAGCCCTCCGGTGGAGGAAAGGAAGGAGGTCCCACCATCAAGTTCGCGGACATCGAGGGATACAGGCAGATCCCGGAGCTATCGAACCTCGTTTACGAGGGGAGCATTCTGATCCTGGATTTCACGCCAATAGCAAATGACGACCTGGAGCTGAAGAGGGCCATCACCGAGCTCAAGAGGGTGGTTGAGGATATCAGCGGCGATATTGCTGGTATCGGTCAGAACCTTCTGGTCATCGCCCCCAAGGGGATGAACATAGACAAGAAGAAGATCAGAAGGTTGGAGAGGAGCAGGAGATAGGGTCGTTCAGCAATGGAAGGTTTGGTTTTCATCTGCCCGATGTGCGAGGGCAAGGGCTTTGAATTGAAGCAGGAGACCCGGGTCATTCCATATTTTGGAGAGGTGCTGCTGACCAGTGAGATATGTTCAGACTGCGGTTACAGGCACAGCGATGTAATGGCCCTCGAGGAAAAAACCCCACGAAGGTTCACATACAGATTATCGGATCGGAAGGGTTTGAACCTCAGGGTGATAAGGTCAGGGACCTCATTTGTCAGGATCGACGAGATAGGGGTAACCATCGATCCGGGAAGCGCATCCTCAGGATATGTGACCAATATCGAGGGTTTGATCCGCAGGATCGAAACCATCATAAGGCAGGTGGAGAGGGATCTGGAATCCAAAGGAGATAGTGAGCGCCTGGAGAAGGCGAGGGATATACTGGACAGGATATCCCGCGCCGTGGAGGGGACCTTTGCATTGACGATAGTTCTGGAGGATCCAAAGGGTAACAGCGCCATTATCGGCGATGGTGTCCAGGAGGAGGATCTGACCCAGGATGAGATACTCAGCCTGAAACCGTCGCTCTAGCCTAACTTTAACATAGTGAGCATAGACGAGTGTCAAAGTTAGGCTTCTCCCAACATTGACAGGCTTGGATCATATTCGATCTGTCAATGTTGGGATCTATACCATTTTCCTGTCCGGGCCCCAGATCGTACGGTGCATCTGCAGCATCAACCTTATCCTGTTCAGGTATATCCCGTATGCTCCTTTCTCCAGCTCCCTTGAGAGATGCTCCGCCAGAACCTCCCCGTCCTCATTGTTGCAGGGGGTGATTATCAGATTGCATGGAGGGCTGTGGTCCCTGATGAAATGAAGTGCAAAATCGATATCGGCGGGGTCGGAAACGATGAACTTAAGCTGATCTTCGCCCCTCAGAAAACCCAGGTTATCCTCGTGAAATGAGCCCTCCTGGCCGCTGGAGGGGGTTTTCACATCCATCGAGATAAATACATCGGGGCAGCGACTTATCAGCTCTTCTATCCGGATCGACCCGTTCGTCTCGATATCCACCTCATACCCCTCTTCAATGGCCGCGGAACAGAGGGTGATCACATCGTCTTGCAGAAGAGGCTCACCACCTGTAATGCAGAGATAGGGCCTACCCAGGTCCCTGATCCGGATCATAACCTCCTCCACTGTAGAATCGGTTCCGCTCGAGCCGTTCTGGCTGTATGCCGTATCACACCAGATACATCTCAGATTGCATCCGGATAGCCGCACGAACGTTGTGGAAAGCCCGGTATGGATCCCTTCACCCTGTATGGAACCGAACACCTCCAGGACCTTGAGCAACCATATCACCTCATTCATATTCGATCGGGTCTTTCGATCCAGCCTTCGAGAAACCCTTCAACCTGAACCTGCAGGAGTCACATCTTCCACAGGCCCTGTCCCCTCCGCTGTAGCACGACCAGGTGAGGGAGTAGTCGAGCCCAAGCTCGATCCCCCTTCGGATGATCTCATCCTTGGACATGTTAACAAGCGGGTAAAGGACCTTGATGGGCTTCCCCTCCATTCCTCTCTTGGTAGCCAACCTGGATGTCTCCCGGAAGGATGATAGGAACTCCGGCCTGCAGTCCGGATAACCTGAATAGTCCACAGCCGTCGCACCTATCATGACCGCATCAGCATCTATCACCTCGGCAAGGCCAACGGCCAGGGAAAGGAATATCAGGTTCCTGGCCGGGACGTAGGTTGAAGGGATCCCCCCCTCTTCCGGGGACCTATCAGTTGGAATGTCTCCATCTCCCGTGAGGGCGCAGCGGAGGAAGAGGTCATCTGCGAGTTTGATGATCCTGTGTTCCTTTACGCCCATGGATGCCGCAACCTTCCTGGCGGATCCGATCTCCCTCTCGTGCCTCTGGCCGTACATGATGGTCAGCGCGTGGAGATCGTAACCCATATCCCTGGCAATGGCCAGGGTCGTGGAGGAGTCGATACCACCCGAGAGAAGGACTACACACCTCATCCGGGTTCACCCACCTGTTTCCTTTTTCCATGACGACCAGGCACCCTGTCCGGGCCCCTCATCCACGCCGAGGGACATCTCACGGATGCCTACCGGCAGCTCAACCTCATCCACAAGCCTTTTCAGTAGATATGCCGAGGTCTCCTCAACAGTTGAAGCTTTGGTTGGTATAAAGGCCACATCCATTCTGGGAAAGGAGTAGATCTTTCCGGACATGTCCACCTCGATATTTGGACTATCCGGGTCATCCTTGATCCGGATCGCTCTGGACATGGTTGGTATCATGACCTTGTGGTCCAGTTCCCTGGCCAACTCCCTCAATTTACCCTTGATGTGGCCGAAGTCCACCAGCAGGCTGTTCTCGTCTATCTCACCTATCATCTTCAGGTGTATCGCATAAGAGTGGCCGTGGATCCTCGAGCATTTACTGTGTTTCAGGAGCATGTGACATGAGGAGAATCTGAGATTCGTCCTCCATCCGTCGATCTCCAATCTGGACTCCATGAACTGCCCTAGATGCGCAAGCATTAATAAGATTTCCCGAGACCGGACCTATGTTCTGCGCCTTGCGATCTTCGTACGAACGGCAGGCACGAGCAGCAGGAAACCCAGAGGTGCCAGCAAGAGGGGATTGGGAGTGGGAAGCCCGAAATCCTTCTGGCTCCCGTCAACCTGTGCGTAATCAACCTGGCTCTTCACATACTCCTTGACCCGTCCGTGCTCCTCGAACTTGAGGGAGGTGTATATTGGTGGTTGGCTACTTACCCGGGTGGAGTGCGAGGATGTCTCGGAGAAGTAGTTGTAATAATAATCCAGGTTGAAGGTGAGGTCCCCATCTTCGTCTATGAATGACGTGCCGTTATCCACCCAGTCGGTGATCCGGTAGGGATCCCTGTAGAGGAACTCGCTGTTCACCGGATCGATCGGGGCGACCACCTGTTTGAAGCCTCCACCGGGTTGCCTGACCGGTATCACGACGTTGAACCAACCGTGTCCCCCCCACTGCCCGGTGGATTTCTCGTAGAGATATCCTATCTCAAGCCAGGCCGGGATCCCAACGGCCCTGCAGAGGGAGGCCATAAGGAGCGATTGGTCGTCGCAGTCCCCATACCAGTCGGCTATGCACCCTTCGGGCCATTTCGGATAGGCGCCGTATTTGATCCTGTCTATCTCCCTCTGGTCGTCCCTTGTATAGTTGAAATTATCCTGGATCCAATCGTATATGGCCTTGACCTTTTCCAGAACGGTATCCTCTCCGTCGGTGAGTGTATGCGCCGTGCTCTTGACGATGGGTGAGCCGGGATGGTATCTGTATTGTTCCGGAATGCCGTCGTCATTATCATCCACCTCCCACTCGTCGTCGAGGTAAAGGTCCTTGTACCGATCTTCGATATCCGCGATCGTACCTGAATCCTCCTCATCTATGTCCCAGCTGTGATAGTACAATTTTGCGTGGAACTCCGCCTCGAAGGAGGCCTCACCCCTGAAGTGGGTAAGCTTCCATCCGGAGATCTGGTTCATCTTCGTGTTGAAATCCCCGAAAGGCAGGGGCGCGTATACGCGGGTTTCTACGGTCTCCGTGGAGAGCTGGACATCCAGGACATCCTGGGCGACGAAGGTCTCGTCGCTGTTGGAACTGGGGATGTCGAAAGGTGGTGCGACCTGTATGTTGATCTCATCCGCAAATCCCCCTGATGCCTCGACGTTGTAATTGATCCTGATCGAGACATTGGTCCACTCCGGGAACTCACGATAGGGCCTCATCATGTCCTTGAGACCGCCAAGGAGATCATCCCTGGGGATCTCCAGGGCCGCTATTGGTGCGAACAGGATCATCACTATAAGCAAGGTCGTCAGGATCCGTGTGGACCAGATATAGGCAGGATGGCCGCGGAAACCCCGGGCCTTTCTGCCACCTTTTTCTTTTTTCAAACTGCTTGGTTTCTTCTGCGCATCCATTTTTCTATTTTTCTGTGCAGCCTTCCCGGGTGCCTCTGGTTTGGTTGCGGGCGGTTCCCTGGCTTTTTCTATCTTCCCGACCTCGATCTCCTCATCGTCGTCATCCCAGTCGTCATCATCATCGTCGAAATCGTTCCAGTCGTCATCTTCATCTTCATCTTCTTCAAACGATTTCATAATAGGTCCACCCAAGGATAAGAACGATATTGGACCGCATAATGGGTTATTAAGTTTTATGGGGTCATTACACCGATAATGGACCTCATCCGCTTCAATCGGAGCCTACCAAGAAGGTGTACTCCTTCCTTATCGAATTGTCCCTGAGGTCCCTTGCGTTATAGGTGATGCGGAACTCCGTTTCTCCATCAAGTGAAGTGAGGTTTCCGAAAGTGACCCTGTGAAGGTATCCATTCCAGTTATCCATGTCATCCCCGTACCACGAATCCTTCATTATATCGCTGTCCCGTTTTCTCACATCGAAGGATGAGCTGTTCTTAACTTTCCCGATCGTTATCTCCAGCTGGTCGGGATCGGTGATATCGGCCCAGGAACCATCCTTGTTCCATTGATAGGTTATCCTGACCTCGTCAAGCTTCCAGTTGTCGGTGATCAGGCAGTACACCTCGAGGCTCTTCACGTCGGACCCGTTCACCTTCGGGAAATCCGTTACGGGCTCATCCAGATACCAGACCTCATCCCCGTCGATATTCGTCCCCCTCACGACAACATCGGATATTTGGGGGTCGGAGAGATCGCTGATCGGTGGGTTCATGGCGATCATGAAGAGGGCCATCCATGCTGCCGCGTACATGAAGGCGTTCTCGAAGTATTTCTTCTTCTCCTGCTTCTTCAGGTCGATCCCGAACCTGGTGAACAGGAAAAGCCCGATCGGAACGCATAGGATCGGAATTATAATGGGGATCGTCCTGTAACTGGAGACATCAAGCTCGAACAGGACCCTCATCAAGACGAAGGAGAACAGGGCTGCGACCACGGACATACCCAGTGAGATGTAGATCATCTTTGCGGATCTGTTCTCCGTCTGGAGGAATTCGGTCTCATCGAATTTGGGGGGAACGAACGAAGGCTTCGCCTTTTTCTCCACCTCCTCCTTTTTTTCAGGCCTGACGATCCTTCTTTTTGCCAAGTCACTTCACCTGCTCTTATTGCAGTAGGCCCATTGGGTGATGCCATATATCTTTTTCCTATTGGTCAATCCCTTTCCGAGAGGGCGGTATTCACCACCCTCTTCATCTCGGACGCCATCCCCTGATCGATCTTCCCGGACACTGCATCCACCCCTATCCATCTCTCCCTTCCCTCACCCACGATCTTGACGCCGAAGTACGGATAGTGGACGGTATCCGACTGGATGATATCCACATCTTTTAACAGGCCGATCATCCGGACACCGTCCTTATCGGATAGGATCGGGTCCACGAGTGGGTCCTCGATACCTTCGGATCTGGTCGGGTGGATGTGGGTATCATGTGTCCAGGGCCTGGGTGGGAGATAGATCTCGGTGGCCAGGGAGTAGAAGTTGATATTCCCCTCCGTTGTCTCCTTCCTGACGATCCCTTTCTTGGATAGTGATGTCAGGCACCTGCGCACATGGCTCACCTTGAGGCCTGCCCTCCTGGCGATGGCAGTGTCCTCCCTCTTCCCACCCTTCACCGACATGAAGATCCTCCTCTCAAGGTCGGTCATTGACAAAAGGGTCGGCATCCCATTGCTTCTTTCCATTCCGCCCTTTGCCGATTCGATCACCTCGCCCAGTATACCGTCAATGAAGATATCCCCATCCTTCACTCCGCTGAACAGTCTGCCCTTGTATGATACGAGGTACCTCAGGATGGGGAGGTAGATGGGGACGATCTCCTCGACATGCTCACGTGGCCCCCTTAATAACGATCTCCTGATGGTCTTCTTCGCAACTGCCCTGGCCTCGACCACGCCGATCCGTGGGTGAACGATGATCCCGATCACCCCTTTCTTGACAACCCTTGCCTTCGGCTTTTTGATCTTTTTTGTCCTCGCCTCGGGGAGGAGTTTTTTCTGATCCTTGATACTCTCCCTGGGTTTCGATCCCTTCTTTTTGCTTTTGGTGGTATCAGGCGTTAACGTTGTCGAGGGCTCTGCCCCTTTATCCCTCTCTTCCTTTAGCCCTTTAAGACCGGAGCGAAGCTGAACCTCCAGCTCCTTCAATCTGTTCAGGGAGTCCCACCTCTCCTCCTCCACCTTCTTGAGGAGGCTCATGACCGCCGGGTCCATACCGGACCCATCGGACCTAGCATCTTTCACGGTCTTCTCCCCGAGGGTTTTCTTTAGCTTTGTAACCTCCTTGATGAGGTCTCCCAGAGCCTTCCTCAGCCCCTCCTGATCTTTCTCTTTCTCCCATATGATGACGGTCCTTCTCTTCTGGCCTTTCCTTTCCTCCCCGGGGGGCACCCTGATCCGAGATTCCAACGCCTCAAGCCTGTTCCTGAGGTGTTCGTTCTCCTCCCTGGTCTCCTTTGCTTCCTCGATGATCGTGACCAGGCGGTCGTTAACGGCACACTCGTCCTTGGGCGTGCCAGGGTGTCCCTCTATCACCTCGCCATATTCCAGTATCCTCCTGATTAGCTCATCCTCATCCCCTTCCGTCGGGAGTCCAAGGACCTTGCACATCCTCTCGAGGTCGGGCCTATCCAGGGTTCCCCTGATCTTTCCTTCACGGGACGGTTCGGCATCACCTATACTCCCCTCAACTTTCCAGTCGTCCACGGAGGTGATGATGTGATCCATCTCCAGGCTCAGGGTTTCTAGGAAGCTCTCCTCC
The DNA here is from genome assembly GCA_030600725.1 of Thermoplasmatota archaeon. Taxonomy (GTDB): domain Archaea; phylum Thermoplasmatota; class Penumbrarchaeia; order Penumbrarchaeales; family Penumbrarchaeaceae; genus JAGLEG01. Next base: position 12,388 of record JAUVLN010000011.1, read on the forward strand.
AGGCCCTCCTCCACCCTCAGGATAAGTATGTGCTTTCCCATGAATATCTTCTCATGGAGTGTTTCAAGCAGCCTCTGCACGGGGTTGAGACCATTGTTGAGATAGAGGTATTCTATTCCATCAAGGATCATGATGCACGGTCTTGTCTCCTTCAAAGCCCTGCTTGCCTCGGATGACAGGTCCTGAAGGCCTGTTGGGGCGATAGAGCCTTCTGCTGGAGTTGATGATAGCCAGAATGCAGACCTCAGATTGGGTGATTTCCCCAGTGGATATTTGGCAGGGGGTGTGCGTGAGAAGAGGATCAGGTCCGTACCCGAAGGTATCCCCTCCATCATCTCCTTCAATTCATCCTGGGTGTGGTTCTGGAGTAGGACGGTCGAGCCCCAGGCGACCCCCGGAAATGGGCCTTCTCCTCTCTTTATCTCCGTACCATCCTTTGTACCGTCCGACCCGATCTCCTCTATAACTTCTGGGCCCTTGAGATGATCCTCATGTGATGTATCAGGTGTGAGGATCTCATCTTCCTCGGGAGGTGGTGTTGGCTCCCCTACAGGATGTATGTCCGTTACGCTGGGAGATGGCTTGTAGGTATTCCTCGACCTGGAACCAGGGTCAGTAAGTGCTTTTGGCATCGCCGAGCTGCCGCTGTGATGCGACATCCTCGGCCTGAGCCTGAGCAGGAACGACCTCTGCTGGGTCCTCTGATCGGCGATGATGGCCGTACCCACAGGTATTGCTCTTATGAAATCGCTGTTTGCAAACTCGGGGGGAAGTTTTGCCGGAACCCTCCTTCTGAGGGCTGTCATGTCGTCCTCCAGGGCGAGGTTGTGCCCGATGAGCATATCCACCTGCGACAGGATGTCATCGTTGGTGGCCGCGGGCCTCTGGGTCGCCAGGACCAGGGCACAGCCCGGCCTCCTTCCCTGTTTGGCGTATTCGATCAGCGCATCGGTCGCCGGGGTCTGTCGGTTGTGGGGGAGGATGATATGGGCCTCATCGATCAGAAGCCACGTGACGGGTATCAGTTTCGGGTCCATCTCATCGTAGTTCTCCCTATCCTCCATTCTCGCCGAGTATATTCTGCCCGATAGTATCTTTCTGGCGAGAATACCCGCGATAAGGCTCCTCTTGGCGTCCCCCAATCGCGGGTCGCTGACGTCCAGGATGGAGATCCGGTTGGGAGAGATGATATCCCTGAGATGGGTCCCCTCAACGGAGAAGATACCCCAGCCGGCCGAGGCATTGAACCTGGCGATAATGGACCTTCTTGTCTGCGGGGTAAAACCGCTGGATTTGCTCGTCAGGTTCAGGGAGCTTTGGATGCATTCCACGATGTCCCCTATGGAATACCTGTTACCCCTTCCGGGGACATTCACTATTCTCCCCTCCCTGAGAGATTGGTATCCACCCCTCACCTTGTCGATGGCCGTCCCTATCAGGAGTCCCTGGGTCTTGAAACGGTTGACGTCGTAAACCTCGCACCAATCCTCCGCGGTCATCTCACCAACTGCGATCGAGAAGGCGAAATCCGCAGGGGTCCTGCCCTCTTTTACGGATCCCTCCGTGGCGAACACCCTGGCCTCCGGGAATTCGTGGGGAGAGAGCCCCCATCTGGATAACATCTCGATCTCGGACCTCGACTCGTTGGCCTGCTTCATGGACCAGAAGATCCCTATCGGGTCCACCAATACGATCCCCACCCCGATCTGGCTTCGCACCAGCTCCTCGGCGAATAGGCCCAGGGTATAGGATTTTCCGCTCCCCCTCTTGCCGCATATGAATGTGATATGCGGGAAGGCGGCATCCATCAACACCTTCCTTCCGAAGAAGTCCTCCCCTTTATCCTGATGTTCCCCGACAGCTCCTATCTCGAGTGTACCCCGCTTACCCCACCTTTTATGGGCCGTTGAGCTTCTTCCCAGGATCAACTGCCCGTTCCTCTCGTCCAGAAGGGGATCGAGTATCTGATCCACGGTCATCTCGGTACCATCGCCAATGGGGACGGTTGTGATGTCGTCCTTATCGAACTTCGGCTCCTTAACGCCATCCGGATCTATCAGCTCTTTATGTTCTTCCTCAGCGGCCAAGCTTTTCTCATCTGCTCCTTCGTTGTCATCCTTCATCTGATACCCCATCCGTTGAGAACCGGTCCTGTTCCCCTCGTCCCCCCAATGTATTGGAGGGAAAAATGGTTTTCCCCTCGGGTGTTGATCGGTGGGTTCATTCTCCTGTTAACCTATTCTGACATACATCTTCCAATTGTCGGGGTCCAAGATCGATCGATGAAAAGCGAGATTCATCCGGTTTCATTATTTTAAATGGTGATATTCCCGGAAAAATTGATATATACCCCATTTGTTATAAGGTTAGTGTTCCAAGTGTCAGACATCTTGACATGTTCATGATATACGGGGTGATGAAAGTGCCTAGAAAATCCAAAAAGAAGGTCGAATGGTCAGATGATGAAGAGATCGAGGTAAAGAGGAAGGGAAAGGGCAGGGGAAAACCCAAGGTCTCCTTCGACGACGAGGAGGAGCCCAGGCCCAAGAGGACTGTGGTCATAGAAAATGATAATGAGGAAGAGGCTCCTGAGGAGGAGCTGGAGGAGCTGGTCGAGGAGGAAGACCTTGACACCTTCAAGATGAAGGAGGCGGTCTCCAAGATGCTCATTCCGAAGGAGGAGATGGAGAAGATCTATGCAGACCTCAAGGGAAAGAGGGAATCCATGATAGCGGGTGAGAAGAGACTTCTCGAACAGATGACCGCCTTCATCGAGACCAATCTCATCAAGATCGAAAAGGACAAGGGTGATATTGAGAAAAAGGAGACCGCCATGGTCCTTGAGAGGAAATCCCTCATGGCCAAGAGAGAGGAGATCCTCAAGGAGATCGAATCCCTTGAAAATGAGAGGGATGAGTTCCTCACGCTGAAGAAGGAGATAGAGATGGAGAAGGAGACCTTCGATGACAGGATGGCGGAGATAGATAAAGAGCGTGAGGCCGTGAAGAGGGACAGGACCGTGCTCGAGGGAAGGGAGACCCAGTTCTACGAGGACAAGGAGGCCCTCAACAGCAGGAAGGAGGAGATAGACGAGGAGATGGAGAAGCTCAACAAACAGCAGAATCTCCTCGAGAGGGAGACGGAGTCCCTGGAGAGAAAACAGGATCTTTTCCATAAGGACGTTGAGGAGTTCAAGGAGAAACAGACCGACTTCCAGGAACAGATGGATGAGTTCCAGGAGAGGTACAACAAGTTCAGGGTGGACTTCAGGGTGTACGAGAAGGGAAAGGAGAAGCTGGATGATTGGGAATCTGAACTACAGACCAAGCAGACCGCTCTGAAGGGTGAGATGAAGAAGATCGATAATGAGCGCGATGATCTGCGAAAGGATCAGATGGAGCTCGACAGGAAGAGGGACGAATTCCTGATAGAGAAGAAGGACCTGGATGCCGACAAGAGGCTCTTCGAGAAGGACAAGACGAAATGGCTCGACAAGGATGAGGACCTGGAAAGCAAGAGGAGGGCTATCAAGAAGGACAAAGAGGCCCTCGAGAGCGACAGGGAGAAGTTCGTCCCAAGGGGCGAGCACGATGGGGAGGTTAAGAAGCTCGAGAGGAAGATCAAGGACCTTGAGGATAAGCTTTCCTCAAAGAAGGAGGAGAAACCCGCCAGGAGGAAGGCCGCTGTAGTCGAGGAAGACGAGGATGACGACTATGGTTTCACCGTGAAGAGGAAAGCGAAGAAGGCCGCCGTTGTCGAGGACGATGAGGAGGAGGAGGATATCCCCATCAGAAAGAAGAAGAAGGCTGCGGTTGTAGAGGACGAGAAGGAGGAGGAGAAGGTCCTGAAGAGGGTAAAATGTCCAAAGTGCAAGAGTCCCATCAAGGTGACCACCGCAAAGAGGCCCATAACCATCGTGTGCCCGAACTGTGGGACCAAGGGAAAGCTCTCCAAATAGTATCTATTTGGGGGAAATATCATGGGGGGGCCATTCGGCCTCCCCTTTTTTAATTTTGATTCAAATCATCTTACAAGCATAGAAATAAAAAACCAGAAAAATCCCTGGATTTTTCTAAGGTTTGAATGTTTAAGAGATAAGCAGTTTTCACACTAACATTCAAAATAAGCTTACAGATAATAAAAGCTAAGCGATGTTCAAGCTTAACATCAAGATCAGGTCCGTTTGGGTCAGGCCTACCTTTCATGCAGCTCTTTGAGTATCTCGTCACGGGCCACGGCGGCCTCCCTGAACCCCGGGTTGATGGCCAGCGCCTTGTCGAAAGATTCCTTGGCCCTGATGATCCTGTTCTTCTCGTAGAGTACGACCCCTTTGTTGTACAGGAATTCCGCGTTCCTGGGTTCAAGGAGAATGGATCTGTCAAAGCATGAGATCGCCTTTCTGAACTTCCCCAGGGTGTCATAGGCGTTTCCAAGGTTGAACCAGGCCAGGGCGTTCTTCGGCTGTCTCTTCAACACCGTCTCGTAAGCCCCTATCGCCTCCTGCACCCTCCCCAGGTTCTTGAGGGCGGTCCCCTTATTCGAGAGGGCATCTATCTTGTGTGGGTTGAGCTTCAGCGATTTATCGTAACAGTCGATGGCCTTGTGAAGCTGTTTCATGTCCATGAATACGTTGCCCATGTTGTACCATACCTCGGCCTTCCCCGGCCTCAGCTCAAGCGATTTCTTGTAGCACCTGAGCGCCTCCTGGCCTTTTACCATGAAATGCAATGCGTTTCCGTATGCGAACCACGCATCCGGGTTCTTGGGATTGATCTCTATCGCCTTGTAGAAACAGTATATGGCCCTGTCCATGTCGGTATCCATCTGAAATTTGGAACCCCTGTCAAGCCATTCGATATCGTCGACGATCTTCCCCTCCTCATCGACATCGAACATCGAGAACATATCGACGCTGTGCCTGCGGTACATGTCATCCGTGACGGTAACCTTCTCGGAGAGGGCTTTGTCGTACCACTGTTCGGCTTCCTGTGCCCTACCCTGTCTCTCCAGGATCACGCCCAGGTTGTACATGGATTCGGTATCCCTGGGGTTGAGGTTAATAACGGCGTTGAAACATGCCGTTGCATCATCAAGGCGTCCGAACTTGGCCAGCAGTGTTCCCTTGTTGAACCACGCCTCCTGACATGAGGGTTCGATATCGGTTGCCTTGTCAAGGCATTTCATGGCATCCTTCGGCTCCCCCATCTTCGCCAGAAGTCCTCCAAGGTTGCACCAGGCGGTGATGTTCTTCCTATCTATCTTGATGGCCTTCTTGTAGGCCCCCATCGCCTCCTCATTCCTCATGAGGTTCTGCAGCGTGAGCGCCTTGTTGTAATTGGCGTCAAAATCGTCCGGGCTCTCCTTTATGGCCTTGTTGAACTCCTCCATAGCCTTGAAGTAGTCCTGATTGATGAAGGCTATTCCTCCAAGTGCCATTCTGTTGTCATATTCCGAAGGCAAGATGCACACCCTGCTCCGATAATGCCTACGTCATAATTAATATTGCCGTTTATCCTCTTCGGTTGGTCCCCAACCGCTCGGGATCAATTATCAAATGAACCTCATCCGATCAAATTAAAACCATTCACATCCGTTTCAGGACGATTATCATCTGATCTCTTTGATCAGGGGAAATCGGTCGCTTCTGTCCACCCTCGGTGTCCTCTCCTTCCCTTCCCCGTAATCGATGGCGGCCTTCTTCCTGACCACAACTCCGCATTCCGGGCAGCGCAGTTTCGAAGGTCCGGAAACCCTGAGGCCGACCCTGCATGCCGGACAGGTGGAGTAGATCACCCCGTACTCCTCAAATAGCGTTGTTATCTCTATCACGGGATCGGCCGAGGTGACCCTTGCCCGCAGGATATCGTTGATCCTGATCATGTCATTCATGCTCTCAACATAAGATGGTGATATCTTGGACAGGTGCAGATACGCCAGATCGTATGGATGGGTTCCCCTGTCCTCTCCGGATCCGAGAAGGATCCTGCATCGGGCGATATTCCCCTGAACATCCTCCACCTGGCATATCACGTCATCCCCGGTAAGCATGTTACCGGAGATCCGACCTTCATGGGAGACCGAGATCCTACGGTTCCCCCTGTCGGTCTTCACCTCGCCTGTACATGAGGAGTAGATGATACCATCATCAATGACGGTGTTCTCACCGGCTATCAGGTCCTCTACGCTTCCCAGCTCATCTCCCGGGATGACCAACCTTTTTCTACCCATCGATATCACCTACACGATACCTCAGAAGTATGACATCGATAAGCAGCCTCTCTTTTGTGTGGAAATGATATCTGTGGTCGATTCCCATGCGGTAGGTCTCCTCGTCCAGCACCTTCCCTCCCAGTCTATCTATCTCCTTGAGGAGGAACGGCCTTGTGACCCCATTATGGAGTGAGTATATGGTATTCCCCATCCTCATCGCTTCGCGTATGAAGGGGCGATCGGCACGACGGCTCTGTGACCCGAACGGAGGATTCATGAATACCGTGTCAACCAGGGGCAGGTCGGACGCCGGGTCGGAAATGTCCATCTGTTCGAATTCCACACGGCCGGGAGGGTTGCCGACCCGGGGGTCGGTTCCCGCCTGTTCCAGATTGTTCATTGCTAGTTTTATACATCTGGGATCGATGTCCACGCAGAGAACCTCCCGGGCACCCAGGATCCAGCTTCCGATCCCGAATGGGGCGCCTCCGCATCCCAGCTCCGCCACCTTCTTCCCCTCTATGTCCCCGTTCTCCCGTGCATTGACAAGTATATCCACCGCGATGTGGGTCGGGGTCAGGTACTGTTCCAGTTTGGGGTCCGGATCCTCCAGGTCCTTCATTCTGGAGATGATCATCTCAAGATGTCTTCTTCTCATAGGATCCCTCCAGGTCACCCTGCAGAATGCAGGCCTTGCATAATTTCCTTCCACCGCCATCGAACACCGGCTCACCACACCCTGGACATCCCGAGATCGTCACATCCGATCCGGGAATGAGGGAGGATAGCTGTTTCTGAAACTTCAACAGGGAATGTCTACTTCCCGGAGTTCCCTCCTCAGCACTCATCAGCAGGTCCCTGTAATGCCCCCTCTTGGCGGTTATGGAATAGGGGCATTCAAGCTCATGGATCGGCAGGCCGAGAAGATGGGCCGAGAGGTATGTCTCCGTCTCGGGAATGGTTCGAAGCGGCATGCTCCTCCTTACGAACCCCTCCAGGGATCTTCTATGCGGGCCCAGCCTGAGTATACGGTCGATATCGGCGGAGAGGACGTTCATGAGGACGGTCTGCGCCATGTCATCAAGGTTGTGGCCGGTGGCAAGGACGGTGCAGCCCGCCTCTTTAGCCATCATGTTGAGGCATTTTCTCCTCATGATCCCGCAGATCGTGCAGGGCCCCAGATCGCTCATTTCAACCATCTCGTCCATGGTCATACCGAAGAGATCGCGATACCTCATGACCTGACTCTCGACCCCCAATTCGCCG
>JAUVLN010000308.1 GCA_030600725.1 Thermoplasmatota archaeon
CTATGGATACAAGGTTCAAGAACGACATCGCCACCAGGGGTGCGTCAGCTTCCCCGATCAGTATTGAGGCCTTCGGAGGTCACAGCAGCACGAAGGCGTGGGTCAACTTCACCATCACGGTCGAGGACTCCTCCTTCGACAACGCCCTTGTCGATGCGCAGATCGCCCTCGTCCAGGATGCATATCCGAGAAGGCATGGCAACAACCAAGCCTATCTGGGATGGATTGGGCAGGGCCTCAAGACACAGCGGGTGTTCGACATCGACGGCAAGGTGCCGGTGATCACGATCAATAGCCCCTCGGATAACGATGTCCTTTCCGGCACAGAGATCATCTCATGGAACGTTGTGGACCCGGACGCGGCTGCATCACACATCAAGGTGGACGTCGAGTACAGGCCCGTTGGAGGAGAGTGGAAAGGCCTGGCCGCGGGCAAGGGCGCTGCCGACTCCAAGGACTGGAACACTGCGGTCAAGACCGCAGGAGAGTACGACACGCCTGACGGCAATTACGAGATCAGGATCAGCGCAATCGATTACTGGGAGGATACCGCCTCCAGGGTGATACCCGTTAGTATCCTTAACCCGGACGCCCCGGAGTTCCTCTTCAACAACGATCTGATGGAGGACAACATAGGAGGGGAGGATGTTCAGGGAGTCCTCGACATCATATGGACGGCCTCCGACGACGAGGACGGGGACGATGTCTCCATAGACCTGTTCTACAGCCGCGTCGGGGATGGCACATACACGACCATCGCCGAGGACCTCGAGAACACCGGCGTATACTCATGGGATACCATGGACCCGAGGGTTCCGGACAACACGAAATATCTCATCAAGGGCGTGGCCACCGATCTGAATGACACCTCCGTCGAGGGGCTCACCACATTCACATTCAGCATCAACAACCCCGATCCTCCGGTGGCCGAGCTTCTCAAGCCCACCGATGGAGAGGAGGTCTCGGGCATCACCACCATCAGGTGGGCGATATCGGATCCGGAGGTCCAGTATACGGACATCAAGGTGACCCTAAGCCTTTCCGATGATGGGGGAGAGACCTATGACATACCTCTGATCACCGGCACCTACAACAACGCCGCCCAGAGCTACTCCCTCGACACGACCATCTACGGGGACGGAGGCGGCTACAAACTCTGGCTCGTTGCCGAGGACCCCACGGATCTCACCGTGGAGGCCTTCTCGGGAACCTTCTCGATATACAATAACGACAAACCTTACGGAACCATAAGGTCACCGGCGGAGGAGGATGAGGTGGGGGGAGATGTCGAGATAACATGGTCCTCCGGCGACGAGGAGGATAATATCGACGACCTTCTGGTAACCCTTGAATACAAAATGGCAGGCTCCTACTGGCATAATCTTCTCGATAACGAGCCGAACACAGGTTCGTTCATGTGGGATACCACGGAGTTGGATGATGGTTATTATTCCATCAAGCTTATCCTGACGGATACAAGGGAGGCCACCTCGGCGGAATCGCTTATCGACTTCACTGTGTACAATCCGGATGCCCCCATAATATCCGATCAGCAGGGGCCCTCCGGGGAGATCAGAGGATATGCGTCGTTCAGCTGGTCCGCGGAGGATCCCGATCCGTACGAGGACGAGCTGCTCATGGTGTGGATATACATATCGTCGGCCGGATCCGATTGGGAGCTGGTGGAGGGAGGCCTTCCAAACACCAATTCCTACAGGATGGACATGACCGAGATGGAGGACGGGGAATACGCCGTCAAGATCGAGGTCTACGACCGGACCGAGGCGAACCTCAGCGCATTCCACGTGTTCGAGAGCCTGATCCTGAACAATCCTGATGCCCCCACTGTGGACTTCCTGTCCGTGCCTGCGGCAGGCTCCAACAACACGGGGGACATAACCATCACCTGGGAAGGCTCCGACCAGGATGGCGATCAGATCACCTACAAGCTGATGTACAGCCTTGATGGGGTGAACTGGAAGCTTATCCCCGGTGCCTCGGGCCTTGTTGATACTACCTTCGTTTGGAACACATCCGGCATGGAGACAGGCGACTACAGGCTGAAGATCATCGCGACCGAGAGCACGACCTCGGGATTGAACGAGGAGAAGGAGATCGAACCCTTCCACATCTACGTGCCTCCTGCGGATGACGGAGGAGATCCGAACGGCGACCCGATCAACCCGGCAGAATCCACGGAAGGCGACAGCAATACCACGCTGATGATCGTGGTCCTTCTGGTCCTGCTGCTTCTGATCGCGGTGATGGGAATGCTCGGCATCCTTGTGATCAAGAAGAGGAGGGAAGCGGCAGCCGTGCCCCCTGGCGGGTTCATGCCGCCACCGGGCCTGATGCCGCAGCAGATGCAGCAGCTCCCCGAAGGAGTGACATCCGGAGCACTGGCCCCTTCCCCTCAGCCTCAGGACCAGTTTACCTTGGCCCAGCCGGAAGCACCGCCCATGCTTCAGGAGGAGGTAATACCGGAGATCGCTGCTCCGGAGGGCCAGGTTCCCGATGCAACACAGGAGATCCCCGTGCCCGAACAGCAGGCACCTGCGCCCGTGCAGCAACCCGTAAACCCTCCTGCGCCCGCACCCGTGGAACCCGCACCCGTGGAACAGCCTCCACATCTTCTGCTAGCAGTTCTTCTCCTTCTTTTCATCTTTGCCCATATTCTTCTTTTCTCAATTTTGAGATCAGCTTTCTTAATCCTATATGCCTTGTTTCTACAAGTT
>JAUVLN010000279.1 GCA_030600725.1 Thermoplasmatota archaeon
CGAGTACCGAATCATCAACGAGAAGGGAGTCGATATCAAGTCATCCCAGCCCATCGTGGTGTACCGCGAGTCCGTGGAGAAGCACAGCGGAAGGACCTTCGAGGGGAAATCCCCGAACAAGCACAACAGGTTCTACTTCAAGGTATCCCCCTTGCCCAAAGAGGTCATCAATGCGATCAAGAAGGGCGACATCCCAATGGACTCAAAGATCAAGGAACCCAAGAAACTGGCAAAGGACCTTACGGGAATGGGAATGGCCCCGGATGAGGTGAAACATGTCTTCATGATACACGGTGCGAACATCTTCACAAACTGCACCAAGGGCATCCAGTACCTCCATGAGACGAAAGAGCTCCTTATCGACTCCTTCAAGGAGGCCATCGACAAGGGCCCGAGATCATGGGAACCCGTCGAGGGTCTTCTGGTCAAGTTAATGGATGCGAAACTCCACGAGGACAACATTCACAGAGGGCCTGGTCAGGTCATACCTGCGGCAAGGTCTGGTATTTACGGTGCAATGGTGGAGGCCGGTACAACACTGCTTGAACCCAAACAGAAGCTCTTCGTATCCGTACCCCAGGACCTTATGGGGGCGGTGAACAGTCAGCTGACTACGAGAAGATGTACCATCGAGGATATGCCCATGGAAAGGGACCAGGTAACCATCATCGCCAAAGCTCCCGTCTCGGAGCTGTTCGGCTTCTCCGCCTCGATAAGGGGAGCGACGCAGGGCAAGGCGCTCTGGACAACCGAGTTCGCTGGTTTCGACCCCATTCCCAGGGAGCTTCTGGAGAAGGTCACCAGGGATATAAGGACCAGAAAGGGCCTGAAACCGGAACCTCCGACAGCCGATTACTACGCGGCATAGGTATCATTGTGCATCAGTATTAAATATAAGGAGCAATTAAGGAAGAATCATCCTGATAGGAGGAATATAAATGGCAACAGAGAAACCGCATCTGAATTTGGTGTTCATCGGCCATGTAGACCATGGGAAGTCCACATCCGTGGGCAGGATCCTATTGGATACGGGTCATATCCAGCAGCACCTCATTGATAAGTTTAGAAAAGAGGCCGAGGCAAAGGGCAAGGGTTCCTTCGAGTTCGCATGGGTTATGGATAACCTCAAAGAGGAGAGGGAACGCGGTGTGACCATAGATGTGGCACACAAGAAGTTCACCACGGACAAATACTACTTCACCATCATCGACGCACCCGGCCACAGGGACTTCGTCAAGAACATGATCACCGGCACATCCCAGGCCGACGCAGCTGTTCTCGTCGTCGCGGGACCCGAGGGAGTCATGGCCCAGACGAAGGAGCATCTCTTCCTTGCCAAGACACTTGGCGTCAAGCAGATGATCATCAATGTCAACAAGATGGACGCTACCCAGCCCAAGTACTCCGAGGAGAAGTTCAACGCCGTCAAGGCGGAGATCTCCAAACTCCTCACAATGGTTGGAACCAAGCCAGATGACGTTCAGTTCGTCCCCACCTCCGCGTTCGTCGGAGACAATGTGGTGAACAAGTCCGACAACCTCCCCTGGTGGAAGGGACCTACCCTGGTAGAGTGCCTCAATAATCTTGAGATACCACAGAAGCCCACAAAGCTTCCCCTGAGGATCCCCGTGCAGGATGTCTACTCCATCACCGGTATCGGAACCGTTCCCGTGGGAAGGGTCGAGACGGGTGTGGTGAAGGTTGGAGACAAGGTAACGTTCGCACCCTCCGGCGCAGGCGGCGAGGTGAAATCCATCGAGATGCATCACGAGATGATGGAAAAGGCCGAGCCCGGTGACAACATCGGATACAATGTAAGGGGTGTCGGTAAGAGCGATATCAGAAGGGGAGACGTCTGCGGCCCAATGGGTAATGCTCCCACCGTGGCCAAGTCTTTCGACGCTCAGATAGCCGTACTATCCCATCCCTCCGTGATCACCACTGGATACACACCTGTGTTCCACCTTCACACGGCCCAGGTGGCATGCACCTTCATGGAGCTGACAAAGAAGATGGACCCAAAGACCGGTCAGGTCAAAGAGGAGAACCCACAGTTCCTCAAGACCGGGGATGTTGCGATCGTCAAGATCCAGCCCACCCGTCCCCTCGTTATCGAGAAGGCCAAGGAGATCCCCCAGCTTGGAAGGTTCGCCATCAGGGATATGGGTACCACCGTCGCTGCAGGCATGTGTCTCGACATAGAGAAGAAGGAGTGATCCTGGTTCAGGAGGAGTTGGTTTGGTCGCAAAAGCAAGGATATCCCTGACCGGAACCGATGCACAGAGCATCGACGGCGTATGCAATCAGATCAAATCCATCTCCGTGAGAACGGGTGTCAACCTTTCGGGTCCGATCCCCCTTCCCACCAAGAGACTTGTGGTTCCCTGCAGGAAATCACCTGACGGCGAAGGGTCGGAGACCTGGGATCGCTGGGAGATGAGGGTTCACAAGAGGCTCATCTATCTGGACGCCGACGACCGGGCTCTTCGGTCCCTCATGAGGATCAAGGTCCCCGACGGCGTCAACATCGAGATCGTTCTGAGATCGTAAGGGGAACTCGTTTCCCCTTATTTTCATTTTTTTTCATTCTCTATCTCTCCATATCAATCACATTTATAACATTTATAACGTGATATATTTTATATCTTCCAAAAACCTATTTGAGAAACATGGAATTGCTTCAATTCACGATCCTCGTGAACCCTCAAATGGGCCAAGATTGGAAAATGATAAATACGGATCACACAATATCCTTTTATTCCGTCACATGAGAGGATGGATCGAATATGAGAGGAATATATATGGAATTCGAGGAATTCTTTACAGAAGCAACAGGAATCGAAAAGGGGCCTTTCGACTATCAGAGGAGATTGGCCGAGGAGAGGGAATTACCCCAATTGCTTGATATTCCAACCGGATGCGGAAAGACCGCAGCCGTTGTGTTGGCATGGTTGTGGAGGAGGAGATTCGATCCTTCGGAGGAGATCAGAAACAATACTCCAAGGAGGCTTGTTTACTGTCTTCCGATGCGGGTACTGGTTGAGCAGACCAGGGACAACTGTGTTGAATGGCTGGATAAGCTTGGGATGCTCATGTATCGTAATATTTGTTGTATATTAGGTACACCGTTTGAGCTTATCGGTAGGAGGAATATCAATGATATC
>JAUVLN010000086.1 GCA_030600725.1 Thermoplasmatota archaeon
TATCATTTTTCAACGATTGGAAATGAGATCTCATTGGAGGAGGCGTTGGTCCAAACCGCAAGGGTAGATCGTATTAATCCAAGGCCATACCGACTGATGAGAGAGCATGTAAAGAAGGGTGAGGCAGATAAAGGGAAGATATTCTTCTATGCGCGTAAATACGAGATTCTCGATAGGATTGAGGAGATGATGTGATATGAGCGAGAGAAGAAAGTTTGAAAAGGACACTTTTTTCTCGGAGATCGAATATATCTACAGTACGTTACTATGGGAGAAGGATGGTATGATCGGTATGAGAGATCTCCCGTGATCACTCATAATGGTAAGGTCCATTCACCAAGTATATGTGCCCTCCTATCTCAAAACCTTTAATATTATTGATATGTATGATAGGAGACACTATCCAGGGGCACATTCCTGCTTGCTGGCTATTGGAGGGACACCGATGATAAGAGAAGTCAGAGTTGGCCTGATATCGATCGTACTTGTTCTCATCCTGGCATCCTTTACCCAGGTGATATCATTCCCCGAGGATGGAGTTGATGAGGTCGAGGCCGCGGATACTCCCACGAGGAAGGAATCGGTAAAGTACTACCTTGATGGCACATTCCCCCTGGCCCCTTCCTGGAACGAGGAGCAGATGCTTGCGGTCGCCTTCCTTCAGAACAGGGACCAATACGATACGAAGGGTTACTACCCGGACGGAACGGAGGTAGGGGATTACTTCGCCAAGCAGGTTGCCAACTCACTCACCGTTCCACTTGATGGGGTGTCCTATTCCACCGGGTCCGTTAAGGATCCCGACAAGAGGGTTCTCATCGAGCTCTTCACCGCAACCGACTGCCCATACTGTCCCGCCACGGAGGGCGCCACCGATGACCTGATCGAGAACGAGAACCTCTTCCCGGATAAGGTCTCCGTGATCGAGTATTATATCAGTGGAGATCCGACGCTTGTAGAGAGTGTCTCGACGGCCGTTGCATCCAAATACGGGGCAGCTTCCACACCCACAGGTGTTTTCGACGGCGAGGATTTCCTCGTGGGTGGGGCTACGTCCTACAACGATCCCGAGGTCTGGACATGGTATCAGGCAAAATTGAATCAGAAGTCGACCTATAATACCTCGGTAATAATCAGAGGCTCGGGATCCAACAGTGATACAGAGGGCCATTTCAACGTGAGCGTGGAGGTTATCGGGGCTCTGCCCAGAGGGAACTGGTCCCTCAAGGTGGTTGTCTGCGAGGACCTCCATCCACGGAAACATGAGAATGCCCCCATTCGCTTTGTAGCCAGGACCTCCAGGAGCAGATTTATCCCTCAACTGGGGGAAGGCGTACCGGATGTCCACTTCGACGAGGAGAGGACTTATGAGGGTATCTCGAAGGAACACAGGGGTAACCTCACTATATACTGGTCAGCTTCGGATGAACAGAACGGAACGGATATTGATATTGATCTCATGGCGAAGACACCGACCACGGGATGGGTGTACATCGCCCAGGATCTGGAGAACACAGGGTCCTATAAATGGGATACGTACAACCCCAGGTGGCCTGATGCGAAAGGATACAGGATCAAGGTGATCGCAAGGGATCATGACAATCCTCCTAAGGCATCATCCGATATCGGATTGGAGACATTCGACCTCAACAACCCCGATTTTCCGATATTCAGCCTGATATATCCGAAAGAGGGGGATGAGGTCGTGGGAGGTGTCGATATTCTCTGGGATGCAAACGACGGCGAGGACGATTACCTCCAGCTGATGGTCAGCTGCATGATACGGCCAGAGGATGGATCCGAATGGGAGGTACTGTCCAGGGATCCTGTGACCGGGGATCCCTTCACACTGAACCAGAACAAGCTGCGGCTCAACAGCGACAAGATCGACCTTGCCACGGGCGAGCCCAGGTACCCTGACGGCTTCGAATACCGCCTGAAGTTCGTGGTCGAGGACAGGGATGAGATGATCACCGAGTTCATATCTCCCGCTTTCGGCATCTACAACAACGACATGCCGACCGCCAGGATACTCTCCCCGGTGGATGGGGACGTCATCTCCGAAACACTTGACATCGGATGGGAGATAGGGGACCAGGAGGATGCGGTCTATGACCTGTTTACCACATTCAGCCTCAGCAAGAATGGTGGGGAGCACTTTGAGATACACAATGGCAGCTTCGACGATGCTTCAGGTAATCTGACCTTCACCACCGAGGAGATAGGAGGCGACGGGGATTACAGGTTGAGATTGTTGGTCACCGATTCAAGGGGTCTGGAATCCGAGGCCGCGATCGTGGCCTTCTCCGTCTACGACCCAGATCCCCCAACCCTGTTCAACCTGACCGGCCCGAAAGGGGAGGTGAAGGGCATCAGGACCTTTGCCTGGGACAGCTCGGACCCGGACGTGGAGGAGACCGCCACGTACAAGCTGTTCATCAGGCCCGTATCCGGTGAATGGTCCGTCCTGGCCGACGGAGTGACGGAAAAGACCTACGATCTGGATACCACTGATTTCGAGGACGGCGACTACGAGCTTAAGGTCATCGCGTGGGATACGTCAGATCTTCATCTGAAGGATGAGAAGTTCTTCCGGGTGTTCACCATCAACAACCCGGATGCTCCAACGGTTTCGATCATAGATCCCAAGACTGGGGACATCCTGAACACCACCGTGGAGATACAATGGCTTGGAAACGATCCGGACGGGGATAACCTCACCTACAATCTCTACTACCACAAAAAGAATATAGCGGTCTGGACACCCATCGTCGAGGGAAAGACCAGCACACATCACCTGTGGAACTTCTCCGCCTTCGAGGAAGGGGAGTATTTCATCAAGGTCGAGGTGGTGGACAACTCGGAGGAAGCTCTCTCCGACAATGTGGAAGTGGGGCCGGTGACATTGAAGATATACATACCTCCCGAGGTGGAGGATCCTTCCGAAAGGCCGACAGACGGGTCGGGAGATACGAAGACGGAGGACAATAACGACCTCCTCTTCACATCTCTGGTCGTGGCGGGTTCCATCGGATTGGTGGTGATGCTGGGAGCGGGTGTGATGCTTCTGATGGCAAGGGCCAACCGTAAAAAGAGGCAGGAATCCGCGATACCGGAGAACGACGGAGACCTGATAATACCCGATATCGAGAGCATAGAGATCCCTGAGGGTGTTGAGGGTCCATCACCTGTCCAACCGATGGTGTATCAGGGTCAGATACCTCTGGGTGGCCAGATGGTCCAGCAGCCCATACAGCAGCAGATCCCACCAGCCCAGATGGCTCCACCACCTGATCCGGGAATGCCGGAACAGATGGTTCCGGAGCAGGTTGCACAACCGCAACAGGCCGTTCAGGAGGTATCTCAGGAGAACCTTCAACCTGTTGAGGTGCCGCAGCAACCCCTACCTGTTGCCCGGCAGGCCCCGGTTCAACCGGAGCAGCCTCAAACCCCGCAGTAAGTGAACGGGAAAAAATATAGGGAACCTCCATCGAGGTTCCCTGATCTTCTTATTCTAGAAATTTAGGAATGTGAAGTACTGCTCGCCCCACAGGGCGTACCACACAACGAAAGCACCTGCCAATATTAGCAGGAATCCTGATACCTTCTTGATCTTATCCGTGTTGGTGATCACCTTCTCAAGGCTCTTGCTTCCTATCGATATGAAGTATGTGATCAGAACCATCATGAGGCCGGCGGTCAGAGCGTACAGGATGAAGACGATCATGCTGCCGAGGAAACCACCTGCAAGCCCTCCCATGAAGATCACACCGAGGAACACGGGGGCCATGCAGCTGGATGCGGCTGCACCGTATCCGAAGCCGTAGGCGAATAGGCCTCCTATGCCGGTCTCATCGGTCTGTCGATCCCCTCTTATCATGATCATGAGCTTCTGGAACGGGCTCTTGACCAGGTCCATGAACTTCTCAATATAACTATCATATCCGAGGATGATCGATAATCCGAGGAAGAAGAGTATGCCGCCGACAATGGGCATCAGATTCGTAAGAGAATCATTGATAATTTGGCCGAATATCGCAGCCAATATGCCCACCAGCGAGAAGAAAGCCACCAAACCGAGTGCGGCGAAGATCCCAGCCTTCATCGGGTTTCTTTTCTTTCCCTGTACATCGCCTGAGATATAGTAGGATATGTAACCCGGGAGAAGCGGGAAGGAGCAGGGTGAGAAGAAGGTGATCGCACCGAACACGGCCGCCAGCGCTCCGATGGCGAACAGAGATGCCCCCGACGAGGATATCGTCTGTTTTGTATACTCCCCACCGTGTGCATCATCCACGGCCTCCAGCACGTCGCCCTGCTTGATCGCACCCGTGTGTGTGTATGCGATGTCCCCGTTGGGGGCCACAATGACCATCTTCGGTATGTATGGGGCATCGAACGTGGATATGAACTTCACATTCTGGCCTATGGGCCAATCCGCCCCGTATTCATCCTGGAAAGCGTTCAACATGGAGTTCGTGTCATCCTTACCAACCGAGACAGAGAGGAACCGGACATCCTCGTTGTATTTCTGCTTGATCTTGTTGTATACCTCCACAAGGTCCGGCATCTCATCGTTGCACGCCGAACAGTCCGTTGACATGATATCGATGACCAGTACCTTGCCGGAATAAGTCCCGGGCGTATGAGTTGCTCCGGTAGTATCCTTTACCGTGAAATCGGGAACGGTATCCGTCTCGGTGGAGGCGAAAGAGCTGAGGGAGAATATGGATATCAATAGTCCAATGATTATGAAAATAGCAACCGTGCCCTTCATGGACAGTAGTTTCCAGAAGGAGCCCTTTCTCCCCTTTGAGAACAGATGCAATATAGGAGCCCCGATCACCAGGGCAATGCCGAGAAAGAGCCAGAAACCGGTGGTATTGACCTCGATGCTCCCTCCCTTCTCCGCCACATCGGATGGATCCTCTCCAAGGGTGAATACCTCGGAGGACCCCTGGGACGCCTGGTCATCGTACACGAGGACCTGTGCGTAAAGAGCTCCGCCGCCGTAATCGATCTCCGCAGACCCCATCGAGTCGCTGTAGGCAAGGCACACCCCATCATCGTCGCACACCTCCTCGCCAGTTATCGTCAGCTCTACGGCCTCCCATTCCGTGGCATTAGGGGCCATGGTGTTGTAGAAGAGATATGCCCTGGCTATGCCCACATCGTCATCCATCGTGACCGTGACGGAATTCCCCACAACAGTGATCACGGAGACCGTGGGCTCGGAGTTGGCCTTATCGAATGCGGTCGATCTGGAGGTTGCTGATTGGACGGATCTGGGGGACTTTGCCTTCATATTGCCATCCGTTCCCCTGGAGGAATCGGTGTCCCCTTCATCAAATACCGCTGCTACAGCGTAAATATCCTGGGTTTTGATCGGCACGGTGGCATCGGGGATCTTCCAGGTGGCCGAGAAGTAGTATTCCTGCCTGTTGTCCAGCTGGAAGGTCTCGGCCTCTATCGCATATCCCCTGAACACCGCATCGTTCACCACATCGTGTTCGTAAACCGTGGAGTAGGCGATGGCCGAGTCCTCGACCATGAACACGTACAGCGATCCCCTCAGCTGGGGTGCCCCGACGAGTTTGGCATTTCCATCATATCTAACAACGCCTGAGACGAAGAAGGAACCGTCCTCGAATATCTGGTCCACCTCAAGGAACACGTAAGGGAAAGTCCAGGTCAACCTGTCCATCACCCTCAGGGGTTTATCATCATACCTTGACCGAGAGTCGTCTATGGCTGTCCGTATATTGGGCTCATTTATGGGAATTGTTGAAGTGGAGAAACCTCCAAGCTCTATGTACCCCCCGTCAAACTCCAGATCGGGGGTTCCCGATAGGCCGGGTTGATAGAATTTTATCCTATCCTCGGACTCCTGTGTACGCAGATCATCAATATTCTGCCCACCGTTGAGCTCATGGAAGACGACGGTGGTGTAGGGGACGGATGCATCATCCTTCGCATTAATGTATGAGTTGTGGACGGCTTTTTCCGGGCTGTCTGCATTGACATCCGAACCCATGCATGAAGAGCATGAGAGCCCCGTGAAGAACTCCAGTATGGGTCGGTGGATATAGCCGCTTGGAGGAGGCGCCATGTATTCCGGGGTCGAACCGCCATTTGCCTCCATTTGCCCTTCGGCTCCGATGGATATTATCTGAAAGGCAAGTGCGGCTGCGATCAGCAGGAGTATGAACGATCTGGTTCTGACCATATTTTACACCGGTCCGTTTGAAGTCTGGGCTATAGCCAGATGAAATCTAGCGCATAGATGTATAATTATATTTTCGTTCATATGTTCGTCTCGTCCCATCAGATATTATCGTCCAAAACGTAGCTTATAATAATATTGTGCGTTTTGGTCATATAGATTGCGAACATCGATTATAAATAAAATAGATCATGTTCGCAACTATAATAAAGAAGTGGCTTTAGGCGTGAAGGTGGCCCTTTGGACATCAAGCTGTTCGACTACGACCTCCCACGGGAGATGATCGCCCAGGAGAAGTCAGATCCCAGAGATGATTCCCGTCTGTTCATGATCGACATGTCATCATCCAACGCCGTTCATTCCCATTACAGGTTCCGCGACCTGCCGGACCTGATGGATGAGGGGGACCTTCTCGTGTTGAACAGGTCAAGGGTGATCCCCGCGAGGATAGAGGTCACCAAGGAGACCGGCGGCAAAGGGGAGGTACTGCTGCTAAGGATGGCAGGTGAGAAAACGTGGGACGCACTGGTTGGAGGCAGGAGGATCGGTACCGGAGACCGGTTGACCACTGCTGATCCAGCTGTTTCAGTAGTTGTCAGGGAGCGCCTCAACGAGGGTAAATGCAAGGTGGTTCTGGAGGATAATGGTGTGCCTCTTTCCCATACCGAAGCTCTTGAATGGCTGAGATCGTGGGGTTTGATGCCCACACCTCCATACATCAAAAGGCTTCTGGAGGACCCCGAGGAGTATCAGACCGTCTACGGGCGGGTGGAGGGGTCCGTTGCAGCACCGACGGCAGGCCTTCATTTCACGGATGAGCTTTTGGAGAACCTCAAAAGGAAGGGCGTGATCATCAGATACGTGGTCCTCCACGTCGGGCTTGGAACCTTTTCCCCTGTCAAGGTGAACGACGTTACAGAACATATCATGGAGGAGGAGGAGTTCCTCATTCCAGCTGATACGATCGGATCTATCCGTGAGGCAGTTGAGAAAACGAAATCGGATGGGAAGGGCCGGATCTGGGCGGTTGGTACCACCGTGATGAGAACATTGGAGACGGGATTCGACCGTGATGGCAACTGTGTCAAGGAGACGGGTTCCAGCGGGCTCTTCATAACGCCCGGCTACGATTTCAAACTGCCCTACAAGGGCTTCATCACCAATTTCCACCTACCCAGGTCCACCCCCCTCATGCTCGCTTCCGCTTTTCACGATAGGAAAGGGATCCTCAATGCATACGAGGAGGCGAAGGAGAAGGGATACGGGTTCTATTCGCTGGGGGATTCAATGATGATCAGGAGGAGGAGATGATGGCGGACCATTTCAGGATCGATGGTGAGGTGAGGCATGCAAGGGCGGGAAGCCTGAGGCTTCCACGGGGCGGAGAGGTGAGGACCCCCCTGTTCATGCCTGTCGCAACAAAGCTCTCGGTGAAGACCTTATCCTCGGAGGACCTGGCATCTACGGGTACGGAGGCGGTGATAACCAACGGTTTTCTCTCCTCGCTGGAGCCTGGTTCGGAGGTGATCCGATCGATGGGCGGGATGCACAGAATGATGGATTGGAGCGGGGGGATATTCTCCGATTCGGGTGGGTTCCAGCTCATTCGAAAGGGTTTTGAGCCCAGGATAAAAGATGAGGGGGTCAAGTTGAGGTCCCCTTTCTCGGGAGAGCTCGTCCACATCACCCCGGAATCCGTTGTGGAGATGCACGTGAAACATGGTGTGGACGTAGGGATGATCCTGGATCACTGCCCGCCCCATGGGACCTCAGAAGGGGACCTGGCCCTCGCCACCGGGAGGACGAGGGGATGGGCAGAACGGTCGAAGAAGCGGATAGAAGGTGAAGGCCTGAGGGGGCTGCTTCCGATGG
>JAUVLN010000264.1 GCA_030600725.1 Thermoplasmatota archaeon
ATCGCACCCATGTCCACGGTGACCCAACCCCTCTTGGGTTTCAGCTCGTTCACCCCGTGGAGGGTGAGGTAGAGCGCCTTCGCATCCTCAACCGCTATGATCTTTCCGTTAATGATGAAAGCCCTCTCCCCGTCTAGATTCCCCACATCAAGCTCCCTCCCGTCACCCACCTCAACACCCCAGTTGAACGTCAGGTCCTTCCATACTACCCTTGCCTCCTTGGACCTCAACCTGTACCTCTTCTTGATGGAGATCTCCTTCATGCACTTATATCGGGGGAGGGGATATTTACAGATTGCGGGAGCCCCCCCATTGAACCCATTGTCGCAGATGTGTTGTGATAAAACAGGAGCCCCCCATGGACCATTTATATATCCAGGTCCGATATGGGGACCCATGGACGGGCTCGAATACCTGGATTCACTGGGCATGTTCACAATGAAACCGGGGCTCTTGAGGATAAGGGCGCTCCTTCGCCGCCTGGGCGACCCCCAGGACTGCGTGCCCTCTATCCTCGTTTCCGGAACGAACGGAAAAGGGTCCACCGTGCATATCGCCAGGGATGTCCTGAAGGAGCTGGGGGTCAGCACCCTTCTATATACCTCCCCCCACCTGATCTCCGTCACGGAGAGGATCTCGGTGAACGGTCAGGAGATCGATGAGGGGAAATTGAGTGGATACCTGGGCCGGGTCATGGAGGCGGACGGAGAGCTCTTTTCCAAAGGGGAGGGGGCATCTTATTTCGAGGCCATAACGGCAGCTGCCTTCCTCTGCGGCCGGGAGAGGAATGTGGACATGCTGATATCGGAGGTGGGAATGGGGGGACGGTACGATGCAACGAACGTTCTGGAGCCCAGGGCCGTGGGGATCACGTCCATCTCACTCGACCACACCGAGGAGTTGGGAGGGGATGTCGCCTCGATCGCCGGTGAGAAGATGGGCATCATGAGGCCCTCGACCCCATGCGTGATAGGCCCGATACTGGGGACCGACGGGGAGGGCATCTGGGCCCTGAGGAAGATAATAGACATGTGTTCCGAGAACGGAAGCCCCCTTATCGCGATTGTGAAGGATGAGAATATCGAGACCGTCAGGAGCGCAATGAAGGGCAAGGCCCTGCCGGATCATAGGATTATCAGAGCCAGATGCTCGACATCATCCGGGGGTACATCAGTGGACGTCCTGGTCGAGGGGGGAGGGGACGAGGAGAATTCCATCCCGCTTCTTGAGTTGATGGACAGCATCCTTCCCGGGAGTTTTCACGTCCCCCTTCTCGGCCGGCATCAGGGATGGAACCTGCTAGGCGGGATAACACTTGCTCTTCTTGCACTTCCCGCAGCCCAGGCCCATAAAAAGGTCCGGGAGGGTGAACTGGGTTCATTGGGAGAGCTGGTGGACGGGGGAGTGCCCGGGTTGGACCTATTGAACGATGCCGCCGAGGTCAGGAATGTCATACAGAGGGGAGTTGAGAACACCAGGATACCGGGAAGGCTGGAGCTGAGGAATTACAGCCGTGGTAAGATGATCATCGACGGGAGCCATAACATGGAGGCCGCGGCGGGGTTGGCGGCCTTTTTAAGGGAGGTGTTCCCCGGAAGATCTGCGCATTTCCTTATCGCAATGATGAAGGATAAGAGCCCGGCCGAATACACTTCGATGCTCAGGGGATTGGAGGGGGAGATATTCCTCACCTCGATACCGGGGAACAGGAGCATGGATATGATGAAACTGCTGAACGGTGCGGTTTCTGGTTTCGATGGGGATTCCACCATACATATCCGCAGGGATGTTGAGAAAGCGGTGAAGGCCTGGTCGAGGGCGGCAGAGGCGGACGGGCTGGGCGTATCATGCGGTACATTTTACCTTTACGATCAGATCACGAGATCTCTGAAGGACCGATCATGATGGAGGACAACACCACACCTGAACAAGGCACTGGCCCTTCCCGGATCCGGGGAGATCCACCACTTATTCGTCGTCGAAGATATCCTTGATATAGCCTCTCCCAGATAGATCGCTCTTGTGCAGCTCCTTGCAGCACCTGTAATCCGAGCTGACCAGATAACACTGCATATGCAGTTTCTCGACGCTGTTATCGCTCTGGATCATTCTGGACAATCTTTCCATGGAACATTAACATCTGTCTGTCAGCTTATAAAGCTTTCCCCATTTACAACGGGAATCACGCCCTGCACCCGCAGGTCCGTGAGCCAGAAAGCCCCCAGTACCAAATGGGAAATGTTTTATCGGGAAATCCCTTTACCCCGTTCCGCTACAAGCAGGGGGAATAGATTCCAATGAGAAAAGCAGTCATAGTATCAGCAGTGAGAACGGCCCACGGCAAGTTCGCAGGCGCCCTGAAGGACATCAAGGCGACAGAGCTGGGAATCATAGTCATCAAGGAAGCGGTGGAGAGGGCGGGGATCAGGCCCGATCAGGTGGACGAGGTGATAATGGGCAACGTCGTATCGGCAGGACAGGGACAGAATGTGGCGAGACAGGCAGCGATCGGGGCGGGTATCCCGGTGGAGGTAGGAGCATTCCACGTGGACAAGGTGTGCGGCTCATCATTGAAGGCGGTCATACTCGCAGCCCAGGCGATCAAATGCGGAGACGCAGACATCATCGTTGCAGGGGGGATGGAGAGCATGTCCAACTGCCCGTACATCCTCGACAAGGCGAGGTTCGGCTACAGGCTATTTGACGGTAAGATCATCGACTCCATGGTCAAGGACGGCCTGTGGGACGTCTACAACGATTTCCACATGGGAAACACCGGAGAGGTCATCGCAGAGAGGTGTGATCTTAAAAGGGAGGAGATAGATGAGTTCGCAGTCTGGAGCCATCAGAAGGCCGCGAGGGCCACTGAGGAGGGATACTTCAAGGATGAGATCGTCCCTGTGGAGGTCCCGCAGAAGAGGGCGGACCCTATCGTGTTCGACAAGGATGAGGGCATCAGGTATAACGCCTCCATCGAGGGAATGGCGAAGTTAAAGCCCTTTTTCAGAGAGGGCGGAGTTGTAACTGCTGGCAATGCCTCTCAGATCACGGACGGAGCCTCGGCAGTAGTGGTGATGTCCGAGGATAAAGCCAAAGAGCTGGGCCTCGAGATCCTGGCCACCATCATAGACTACAACACCGTTGGCGTGGAGCCGGAGCATGTGATGTACGCCGTGGTCCCGGGAGTGGAGCAGTTGCTCAAGAAGACCGGAATGACCATAGACGACATCGACCTTATCGAGCACAACGAGGCCTTCTCATCAGCGTCCGTTGGGCTGATGAAAGAGCACCACATACCCAAGGATAAGATCAACGTGCACGGCGGCGCTGTTGCCATAGGCCACCCGATAGGGAGCTCCGGCACCAGAATACTT
>JAUVLN010000063.1 GCA_030600725.1 Thermoplasmatota archaeon
ATCGCCGTAGCTCATGACCTGGCCATCGATCCCCAATTTGCTGGTATGGTCCCTTACGATCCTCAACGATGACGGCCTGTATCCCTCGATCCCCTCATCCACGGTCAGGGCCACGAGGGAGACCGTTCTGATCGGTTCCACGATCTCCTTCAGCTGGTTCAGGAGCAGGATGCTGTCCTTTCCTCCGGATACGGCAACCCCTATCCTCTGTTCCCCCTTGATAAGCCCCTGGTCCCTTACCTCCTTGCGTATCCTCCTCCTGATCAGATCCAGAAAGTGGTCTCCGCAAAGGTGCTGTCCGCTGTATCTCAGGTAGATGACCGGTTTTTTCTGGCACCTGTCGCAGGATGAGTCCATCAAGACCAAAATCACCACGTTCTACTTAATTCTTCACCAGTGATGTAGATGATATCGATCGCGGTTTTCGGATAAAGGGCCAGCATGGTTCGGATCAATCCATAACAGTGGCCTTCACTATATTTGTCCAGGGGATCAGGACGATGTTGAATCTCGTCCTCCTCCTGGAAGGGTTCAATTGGACCTTCACGTATGCCCCCATATCCTCACCTCTGCCCGAGACCGATCTCTTCCTCCCATCGTCCATGTAGATAACCTTGATATCTCCGATCCTTGTCATTTCATCACCTATGAAAAAAACATTCATGCAATTATATCAATGTTATCGTCTAATAATCAAAATATACAATCTACTAGAATCCATCAGGGGATCATGCTATCATAATGTGATCCATTCCCAATGATCTGCGGATCACAGAAGAGGTCCCTGCGAATCAGCCCAGAGATCTCTTCCTTACGTTGGATTCGAATACCCTGGTATTGCACCACGTACACCTGTAATTCCAGAGGCCGGAGAACGATTCATCTCCCTCCGGAAGGATCCTGAAGGGTGCGTTGCACCTTGGGCACTTTCCCGTCCTCAGCTCATCGGGGAACCCAAGGCTCATCTTCTCCTTGGGTTTGGGAGGTGGTGGAGGATGGTACCGGGTCCTTGGTCTTTCCACCTCGGCTTCCAATACCTCGACCACGAGGGTGTCCGAAACCTTGTCCAGAAGCTTCTGTCTTTCATCCAGCTGTGAGGTCTTCCCAAGGAGCATGTCCAGTAAAGGCCCAAGTACCGGGAGAAGTGAGAGGAGATTCCTTTTAAAAGCCTGCGAGAAGGTGACCTCCCCGTAGAGGCTGATGACCTTCATCTTCATGATCATCTTGCCGATGGAGGCGCTCTTGATAAGTTCGAACAGGAGCGCAAGAAGGTACATCGTGATGGCAGTCATGATGTATATTATCAGCCACGCGATCGGGGCTGACAGATCGTTTTTAAGGACCAACATCAGAAAGAGAGCGATCAGAAATGAGATGATCAGGTCTATTACATATGCAATAACCCTCTTTGACCAGTAGGACCCGGTCATTGGATAGGGTATATTGTCAATCTGTCTATTCTCCTCCATTTGATACATGTTTCTTCCCCGTCGGTATATAATTCAGTATAATATTTAATTATTGGGTAATAATATCAATGGGAGGAAGGTCATGTTTCAATAAGGACGAGGGTTCGGAGTCGGTATTGATGGGGGGGTCATGGATCAGTTTCGGCTTCTTTCCTTCTCCAGTTCCATCATTAGCTCCCTTTCAACCGCGGCGGTTTCAGCCTCGAGGTCCAGGATCTCCCCCTCCTCCTGGCCCCCCTCCATAACGTACGGCTGTGTGTCCTCCATCTCCGATTCGTAGTGATCCGAACCGATACCTCGGTGAGGGTAAGACGAATCTACCGATTCGTAGTGATCCGAGCGGACACCTCCGCGAAGGTTAGACGAAACTACCGTTTCGTTGGTATCTTGAGGGTAAGACGAATCTACCGATTCGTGAAAATCCACCTTCGGAGTTTTAAGGATCCCATCCTGATCAGGGAGCCCCTCCAGAACGGATTTTATCATCGATATCGAGATAGGTTCTCTCATCAGGTCCGAATATGCAACCAGTCTGGAGAAGCTTCCCCGCATCTCGCGTACGTTCTGATCCAGGGAGAGTGCAAGATAATCCAGAACCTCGGTGGTTATTGAAGTGGACTCCTTCTTCACCAGATCGGCCAGGATCTGCCTCCTGCCCTCGAAACCGGGCACGCCCAGATCCACCCTCACCCCGCCCTCCAATCTGGATCTTAGTGTCGGTCCCATGTCCGAAAGATCGGACAGCTCCCTGTCCGATGTGATAGAGACAAGGCCGCCCTTCCTGAGGATCCCTTCGATGATCAACAGGAACTGTTCCTGCGAGGGCCCTTTCATATGTCCCGTCTGAACGTTATCGACGAGGAGGGCATCGGTCTCCATGTACCTCTCTCTGATGCCGGATATGGAACCCTTGGATAGCCCCCTCCTCAGATCCTCAACGACCTGGGTCATCGTGGTGAGGTGTACCTTCTTGCCTTCGTCCCCTTCAAGGATGGAGTTGCCAAGGCCGTTGAGAAGATGGGTCTTACCGGTTCCCGGAGGGCCTATTATCAGCAGCGGATTGTATTTCGCCCCCCCCGCGGCTGCAGCGCTCTTCGAGGCCATAAAGGCGAACCTGTTGGTCTCATCGGTCAGGAAATTGGAGAAGTTCAGGTTCCTGTCAAGGTCCGATCCGTTGATCCGGACCTCGATGTCTTCTATCTCCCTCTCATCCGTTTGTATTGTCATCTCCACATTGGACGGCTGAGCAGATGTGTAAGGGATAGGTTTGCCGTATGTCTGTGATATGAGGAGTTGGCCCATGATCCTCTGCTGATGGTCAAGGACCTCTATCCATTGGGATTGAAGTGTATCGAACCTGCTTTCCAATCTCTTCAACCGCTCATCGATCTCCTGATCGCGCTTCTTCCAGAGTACCTCTACGCCTCCTCCCTCCCGATCCGGTGTAGAAGAGATACTGGCCCCCTCCTCCATTTTGGGTATGCTGGTCGGGTGGGAGGATGCGACCTCCTCTTTCTTCTTTCCCCGGAACCAGTTGAAAAAACCCATCTTCCATCACTGCCCTATAATAATACATTCCCTGTAGCCATTTATATTTTCCGTTGAGGTTGAAACGAGTCCCCGATCATCTGTATAAACCCTCGAATATCTCTCCTGTCCTTCCCATCATTATCCCTTTCAGTGACCCCTGATCGGATACGGACAACGCTCCCGAGAGGAAAAGAGTGGCCTTGATCTCATCCAATATGATATCCAGCTCCGAGGAGAGGGCTTCATATCCCCTGGAAGCAGCTTTCAAAAGCTGAAGTGCCATCCCACCGGCCGAAGCTCCCATGGACAGCGCCCTGACAACATCCATTCCGTTCCTCAATCCTCCCGTGGCGATGATCGGAAGTCCCACATCGACCACCCTGATCGAGACCGGGGTTGGTATGCCCCAGTTCCAGAAGGTTTTCCCCATTCTGGTCTCTTTGGGTCCCCCCCTGAAGGACTCAACACCTGCGAATGTTGTTCCCGAAAGTCCACCTACGTCGAATCCCTTGACGCCGCAGCCTTTCAGGGCCAATGCGTCTTCCCTGGAAATGCCCGCTCCCGTCTCCTTGGCGATCAACGGGAACTCCTTTGCCATCCTCTTGATGTTCTCCAGAACACCCGATACATACGTTTCTCCCTCGGGTTGTACGACCTCCTGCAGGTAGTTCAGGTGAATGCAGATCGCGTGAGCGTCGATCATGTCCCTGGCCTGTTCGAGCTCCTTCGGACCATACCTTTTATCGCCCTGGGCGCTGGATAGCTGAGGGGCACCGATATTGCCCAGGACAAGTGGGACCTCGAACTCCTTTACCACCTCGTATGAGGGAAGATATCCTCCGTCATTCAGCCCGCTTCTCTGGGATCCGACCCCCATACCCAGACCGAACTCCTCCGCCCCGCGGGCGAGGAGCCTGTTGAACTCCATCGCCTTCCGGGTTCCCCCCGTCATCGCCGAGATGATGAGCGGGGCCTGGATCCTTCTCCCCAGGAGGTCCAGGGTCAGGTCGATATCCTCCAGGTCAACCCTGGGAACCGCCCTGTGAACCAGGAAGATATCATCCCAGCTGTTGTGATCTGATGTTACGTTCCTCTCCAGGCAGATATCGATGTGTCCGTCCTTCCTCTCCTTGATGGTCATTTATTTGCTCCCCCCTCCCTTACACACAGTCCGAGATGACAGTCAGCATTACCCCTGAAAGATGGAAATCTGGTACCTACCTCCTCTCCGGCAAGAAGTGATGTCAGGTTCTTCGGCCGTCCCCCGATCATATAGGCGTCTATACCATTTGATGCGATCCTGTGGCATGAGATCAATTTTCTGTGGATCCCTCCGGTAACATCCTCATTGCCGGACCTTCCTCTGCTCCATTTGGTATGGTTATCATGGAACTTCTCATCATCTATGGACTTGACGAGGGTCTGTTTACTGGTCCCGTAGGATGAATAGAAGCCGTTCTCCTTCATCATCATGATACACTTTTCCGGTTTTCGGATCAGACCGGTCCCTCCGATCTCGGAGAGCCTGACCATAAGATCGTCACCGGACACCACTGACCATCCTCCGTTGATATCAGGTATCAGATCACCCCGGAGTACCGGGATATTTCCCCTCTCGATCAATTCCTGTATCGGGGATGGATCGAACCTCTCGATCTCACCCCCATTCGAGATCGTAAGGTCGGATGGAGATACCGACACGACAGGTAATCCCTCCCTGCCGAGGATATGGAGGATCCTTTCCGTCAGCTGTTCCATCCTCCATTTGACCTCCCAGGCCATTTTAGCCTCCGATCCCCTGGCCACACCCGACCTCCAGCGTAGAACCGTTCGATGTCCGTGGGTGCCTCCACCGTGGATGATAACAACTCCATTATCTGTAAACGGTTTTAGCTCCCTGCCGATCTCCCTGATAATATGTTCCCGGATCCGGTAGGTCCTTCTCGTCTCGTCCCAGGAATGATCAAGGAAGGAATCCTCACCTTTATAGGTGATGATGGAACCCCCTAGCTTCAGAAGCATCATTATATCAGCAATTGAGGACCAACTATATATTATAGAGTATTTTGGATAGAGCATTTTGGGTTTTTTCAGCGATCGGACCTGGAGTAGCATCTAACGAAGAGGTTCTCACCGTGTGAATCCATTCGGGCGATATCCTCGACATCATACATTGGATCCACGATCTTCCTATCCCACTCATATCCCCAGTCCATTGCGTTGATCATGAATATCCGACCTGAACCGGAGATACGATCCGATGCCCCTACCAGGAACCTGGTTGCGATCTCAAAACCCCGCACACCTCCGGCAAGTGGCATCTCCTCCCTTCCTCCTCCCAGATCCGAAAGATAAGGGGGATTGAATGCTATGAGGTCGTAATCCCTGTTCGACCAGGGCAGGCCGTCGAACAGGTCCGAGAGATACGATCTTGAATCGAGGGAGTTCAATGCCAGGTTCGATCTCAGAAGGGAGAGCGCTCTGGGCTCCCTGTCGATCGAGGTGACATCCCATCCCAGTTTAGATCCGATCAATGATAGGAGTGATGTCCCACAGCCCATATCGAGAAAACTACCCACGTCCCCTTCCAGAAAAGGAACAACCGCATCGATCAGCAGAAGCGTATCCTCACGAACCGGATAGACGCCTTCCCTCTCGATGTATCGGATGTCGTATCTATCATATCCGTATATCATCAGGACCCCATGTGGCAGGATGGATAAATATGATTCTTCGACAATGGTAATATTTAAGACCGGTACCCCCCCTCTCGCGTGTGAAGTGATGTTGTTTGTGCGCCAAGGTTTTCATGAAGGACCCATGGGATAAGACCGAGTACGCCCCAAGGAGGTTCAGGGCCTTCATCGATCTTGTCAGACCGTTTACACTACTGGCTCCTGCAATAGGTGGGATGGTGGGAGCATTGATGGCGCTGATCATTGAAGGGCCCTACAGCACACCAGCCCTGACATCGATCTTTCCATATTTTACTTTCAACGATATTCCCATATACACCATCATTTCGGGGATCGCGTCACTGGTGTTCCTGAATGCGGCCTCGAATGCCCTGAATCAGGTTTCCGACAGGGAGATCGACGTTGTGAACAAATCCTACAGGCCCATTCCATCAAGGATCATCTCGCCCAGAGAGGGCCTTTGGATCGCGGTTTTCATGTATGCATTCTCCCTCTGGAGGGCGGCCATGGTGAATAGGGTCTTCGTGCTTCTGATATCGATATTGATAATCAATACGATCCTCTATTCCATGGGCCCCATCAGGTTGAAGAAGAGGTTGTGGTTGTCCAACATCTCAATAGCCATCCCAAGGGGACTTCTCGGGATAGTGGCCGCATATTCGATAATAGGGGATATATCGAGACCCGAACCGTGGCTGGTGGGGTCCATCATGGCGTTTTTCCTTATCGGGTCCACAACCACAAAGGATATCACCGACATAAAGGGCGACCGTGAGTTCGGCATGAGGACCCTTCCTGTCGTATACGGGAAGAAGAAGGCGATCTGGTTATCGGCTCCGTTTTTCATACTCCCCTTTATATTGATGTTCGGTTACTGGTATCTGGACCTATTGCCATTTGCATCGTTATATATGTGTGTCATCTACCTGATCTGGTCCCTCCTTGTGATCACATTGCTGATCAGGGATGGTGACCGGGAGGATCTTCACTTCGAGAATTCGCCTGCGTGGAAACAGATGTATCTCATGCTGATGGGAATGCAGGTGGGTTTCCTGGTGATCTTCCTTTTTTGACATCACCTAAGGATTAATATATGGTTCGTTCATGGGGTCGGATATGGTTGGGTCGGACCGTATAGACGAGGAATGGGGTGGAGGGCTGGGAGGTATGGTACTTGGTAAGGCGGCCAAGGCCCTGGAACGGGATATCTGCGATAGATGTCTAGGGCGGCTCTTCGCCAGGTCGGGATACGGTTTGACCAATGAGGAAAGGGGCAGATCGGTCAGGATAGTCCTGGCTCTGGTTGCGGAGGCCCTCGATGATCGAATTGCCCCAAGAAGTCATCAGCTGATGGGAAAGCTGCCTGTCCATTCCACAACCGTCGGTGTTCTTGATGAACCTTCGGATGCTCCGGAGGATGATCCGGAGTGGAATACGATCGGCGGAGGAACACCATCCCCTCCATGGGAGGAACCCTCCGTTCTGGGTGAGGGTTGCTGGTTATGTCATGATCTGTTCGACCATGTGGACGAGCTATCGGAACTCGTAAAGGAGAAGGCATCCGGGATAGAGTTCTCATCATTCCTTATCGGATGCAGGGTCGATCCGGGAACCTCATCGAGGGAGAATATGCTCTGGAAGGATGTGGATCCAACCTCCGCCGAACCCTTGAAGGAGGAGGTTAACAGGGAGGTGGGAAAGATACTGGACAACCTCTGGTCCGATCGCGAGGTCGAGAAGGGAAATCCCGAGGTCACCTTCATATTGGATCCCCTGTTCAAGCAGGTGGATGTACAGATCAGACCCCTTTTCATCGGCGGAAGATATCGCAAACTTGTAAGGGGGATCCCACAGACCAGATGGCCGTGTCATACGTGCAGGGGGAAGGGATGCCCCAGATGTGATGGGAAGGGGAGCCTGTACGAGACCTCAGTAGAGCAGCTCATCGGTCCGACCATCATGGAGGCTGCAAAAGGAAAGAACTACAAGCTTCACGGGATGGGAAGGGAGGATGTGGACGTACTGACACTTGGAAGCGGAAGGCCGTTCATACTTGAGATATCCTCCCCCGGGGTCAGGGGTCTGGATCTTGACGACCTATTTTCGAAGATCGATGATAGATCGGGGGGAAAGGTCGAGGTGTTGGAGCCCAGGTGGACCGACAGGAAGGAGATACCTGATCTGAAGTCAAGGGATGTCAAGAAAAGGTATTTCGCACGTGTTGTTTTTTCCGAAAAGGTGGATGAAGAAAAACTTAAATACGGAATCTCACTACTTGCGGAAGGTCCGATCAAACAGAGAACCCCCGAAAGGGTTTCCCATCGAAGGGCCGATCTCGTACGTGAGAGGTCCCTTCACGAGGTCGATGCAAGGCTCCTCGATGACGGAAGGGGTGAGGTTACTGTTCTCGCCGACGGAGGCCTTTATATAAAAGAACTCCTTCACGGCGATGAGGGAAGGACCCAGCCGTCGCTCGCCTCGATCCTGGACCTCAAGATAGAGGTCGAGTCACTGACGGTTCTGGATGTCCTCGACCGGAAGGAATAACAGGATGGTGGATCCCATGGTGAGAAGGTCCAAGGGAATAATGACAAACACGAGGCGGATTTTCCGCAAGCATCCCAGGGAGCGTGGAATGGTTCCCATTACCAATTTCCTCCACGAATTCGATGTGGGCGAAAAGGCGAACATAGTGATAGATTCATCCAGCCAGAAGGGCCAGCCACACCGCAGGTATCATGGTAGGGTCGGCACCATAACGGGCAGGCAGGGAAGGGCTTACCTGGTCAGGGTCGATCTACCCAGATCCCATAAAGATCTGATCGTCCGACCGGAGCACCTGAAGAAGATCAAGGAACAGGTATCCAAGGACCAGAGGGTGGATTTGGAAAGTATTTAATATAAATCATATGTATAACCAGGTCGCCCGGTGTTTGATACTGATATGAGATAATTACACCAGAGGTATGTCGATGAAAGAAGATGAAGAGAAGTTGCTCTCCCCCTCGGAGGTAAAGGAGATCATGGAGAGATCATTCAAGGAGCCCACAGTGGTATACTCAGGACCGGAGGCAGATGATACCACGGTAGGGTCTTTCCAGATGGTGGAATCTCCTGAGGAGGTTGAGAATGAGGAGATCGAGCTGAGCTTCGAGAAGAGGGCAACCCTGGATCAGGTGGCGAATCTCATCAGGATAAAGGGATCCAATCTCAAGAAGATGGTCAAAGAGCTCGGTGCTATCGAGAGGGTCACCAATGTTCACTCCTACAAGATCGCCGAGGTCATGCCCAGGGATGAGAACGAGCTCAGGCCCATCTTCGCAAAGGAGAGGTTCTCACTAACACCAGAGGATACCTCCACGATCCTTGAGATCATCGATAAGTACCGTATCTGAAGCTGGGCACACAAGACCTAGTTGAGGGGATAACAATGGAAGACCATGCATATATACTAGATTATTTACCTCAAGGTCATCCGGATCGGAAGACCTTCAGGAGGGAACCAATAGCCTATGGTCTGGGGGATTACGAGTTCAAGCTTCTGGAACTGACCCCGCACGACAACGTTATCCTCAACATCGGTGAGAAGGCC
>JAUVLN010000041.1 GCA_030600725.1 Thermoplasmatota archaeon
GCTATGGATAGCATCACCCCTCCGAAGAATGCCGAGAAGACGAACATGAACCTCCCGGAGATTATTACAAAACCGAAGAAGAGCAGAAGGCCTATGGCCTCCTTGAGGATCCCCGGGTCCTCGGGCAGGAACGGCGAGATCGCGTCAACAAAGACTATCGAAGTGAACAGGGCTAGAAGCATCACCAGGGTTCCCCGTCCCACCAGGCCGCCGACGAACGTTATGATCAACCCCGCAAGTATCATGAACCAGAATGGTAGGGGAAAATAGGAGTTCAGGCCCCAGAGCAGGATATAGGATATGAACCCCCCCGCCAGAGCACCGATGAGGAACTCGACCTCGGTTAGCTGGAGTATCATCTTCCCGAAGAAGACGAAGAACAGCCCTATCAGTATCAGCAGGATGAGCGTAAATATGTATAGATCACCGGAGGGGATCTGAAGGTCCAGGAACATTTTTCACCAACTCTACGACCTTTAACCCGAATGACACTATTTATTATTTGTTGGGAAGTCGTTCGATCTTTTCAGGCTTCCTGTTACACCTCGGGTATCAATCCGTCATCGAAGGTCTCATCATCGCTTGGATCAAAAGAGCGCTCATCCAACGGAGGCTCCTCCATATCCATGATGGATACCTCCACCGGTTCCGGCCCCACATCCCACCCATCCTCGACTCCCTCCACATTGCCCACCACAACGCTTTCCACGGGCACGATCTCCAGGCCATCCGGCATCTCATCCCCGGTCAGCGACATCTCGATAACAGGCGGCCCCTCCAGCTCATCATCCATGGGCTCAATGGAGGTGTCGGGAAGCTCATCCTCCTCCTCTCCGGGCGGAGGAAGGACCTTATCGCCCCTTAACCTTATAAACAGGAAGACCCCCACGGCCAGCAGAGCCAGGACCCCCCCAATGACCAGCACCGGAACAGGATCAAAGGCGTCTCCCCCCGGACTACCGGATACTACAAGGTCAACGTACCGTACGTTGTTATCCTTGTTTGTCTCGTTCATAGTTGACACAATAGGACGGACGCTAACGTAGATGGAGTGATCTCCACCGTCCTCCGGTGCGTTGAAAAGTATGTTCAGCTCCTCTTCAGGCGCTGTTTTCGGATCCAGTATCGCACTCGATCTCCTGGAAGCCAGCTCCTGGCCATCCTCGGAATCCAGATGAAGCGTCACCTCATATCCTCCGATCATCGGGGAGTTCCCCCTGTTCTCGATAACCACGGTGGCCGAGAGACCCTCACCCCCATACACCGTCTGCTTGGAAAGGAGTATGGATCTAACCGAAAGATCGGGGAAGTAGGACAGCTCGAGGACGGCCCTATTATCGGTTTCGTCGGTTTCCAATAGATCATTTTCGTAGTCCAGCCAGACCTCGATCGAGTAGATCCCCGGGTCCTCGGGGGTCCATATGTCCATTATCGTCTGCTCGCTGTCGGTACCGAAGAACGGGATAAGATCTATGGCGATCGGAGAAAGGACATCTCCGTTCACAAGGAAAACGCAGGTGAAATCCGTACCATTGGTCGTTCCGGTGTTCTCGATCGAAACCGACAGAGATACCTGATCCCCCAGGTATCTCCCGGGTGGTTCCACGGAGATCCCGGATGACACCCTGATATTGGGGAGGGCCCTTTCGACAGATACGGGCCAACTCCTCGCCACTGAAGCTGTATCGGATACGAGGGATATCGTGCCCTCCAGAAGTTCCGAAGACGCAGGAGGTTTTACGGTTACCCTGACCACAAGATCATCACCCGGGTATAATATGCCGGACGGATCGGTTATGTTAGTATATGGTAATAGCCCACTGTCTACCTGGACCAGATAGTCGATGGCCACATTACCCCGATTGCTCAGCTCCAATCTGAACTCCACCTCATCCCCCTGGTTCGGGTCAAACTTCCGGTCTAGTTCAGATGATATGAGATGGACAAGATCCGCATCCGTGTCAACAACCACGGTATAGGTCATTTCCTGTGAATAAGTGGAATTGCCGACGATCTCTCCCGATATCCTAACCTGGGCCGTCACTCCCGGGACCTCGTGTTCGGGTATCACCACCTTCAAAACTATCTCCCTGGATCCCTCCGGTTCGAGTTCGAATTCATAGATATCCAGGGTGGCGGCCCACCCGCCCTGTGTGCTGTTTACCTGCAGATCGACCTCAAGTGATATGTCACCTGGAGTGTTTCCGCTGTTTTCGACAAAGAATATCAGTTCCAGGTCCAGTCCCGGATCGGATACCACATCCAGCTGACCCTGGGGTCTTATGGAGATCTGGGTCATATTGGCCCAGGTGAGGGTGAGAAGCAGGAAACAACCCGCATCCTCGGAGTAGGCCTTCAAGGTTGCATTGGCCCAGCTGAGACCATCACGGGCCGTGACCTCGATCGTCTCGCCCTCCAGGTAACCCGAGTTCAGCAGTGCAAGGTCCCCCGAGAAGCGCCCCAGGTTATTGGTGGTTACCTGTAGGTTTTCAGAGGTCCGGACATTGGAGAACCCCACGATGGCTCCATTGACGGGATCACCTTCCTCATCCAACACCTCACCGGTAATTATGTAGGAACGGTCTCCCGGATCGCTGTCGATGATATCGATCTCCTGCGTAAGTTGATTGTTTAACTCATCATCCTCCGGTATCGATCCGGGTGCTGGATCCACGTCGGCAAGCACGGTTACCACCCCTCCACCCGGCATATCCGGAGTCCACTCGAAACTGACGTTGAGTTTCCCTCCGGCTGGTATATTACTGATGTTACGGGTATCCAGCAGGAAGGAGTCGATCAACAGATCGACGTCCACATCCGCCGCCCACCTCTTCCCGAGGTTCTCGACCTCCACCACAAGGGTCGACGGATCCCCATCGGCCAGATGCCGGGTCACGCCATCGACCTCCTCCCCGTCCCCGCGGATCATGTGTATGGCAGAGACGGTGAGGTCCGGAAATGCCTTTGCAGCCGAAAATACCCTGGAGGCCTGATTATTCGTCTCATCGATCTCCTCCTTATCGTTGTTTGGATCGACCATGACCGATATGGTGTGGTCCCCGTCCCCGGAGACGGTCCACGTCATCTTCGCCTCCTTTGTGGTGGATACGGAATCAAGTACTGTGTCCCCGATCGTGCTCTCGGTCCCATTGTATATGTCCTTGAAGCGGACCCTGACGTTCGAAGCGGCCGAGTCTCCTCTATTGGTGATAAGACAGTTTATCTCGACGTCCATGCCCTCCACCAGATCCGCCGGGTCTATGTTGAGGTATATATCCTCAGGTGTGGAGATGAGCAGATCGATCGCCTGCTGGGTAATGAAATAACCTTCTATGTAGATGTCCGTGAAATCATCCGGGTTCAGGTCCCCCACAAGACCTGCGGAGGAGAAATCCATGTCTGGTACGCTCAGGTTCCAGAAGGGTTTCCCGTCCGAGGAGAGGCAGTAGATCCAACCCCCTGCGAAGAATATCGATTCGGGCCTTGAATCATCGTCGAGATCGCACAGGACCGGCGGGGAGTATAATCTCGCCGAGGTGGTATCCTGCAGTTCGGACCAGATCTGCCTTCCCAGGTCGTTCCCCCCCTCGTTGTAGATCTCGTAGGCTGACATCCTTATCTTCCAGTTCGTTGAGAAGACCCTCGAGGAGATCACGATCTCTCTGGTCCCGTCCCCGTCCACATCGCCGATCGCACAGGAGGCATCGATGGTGCCCGGGATATTGCTGATGACCACTACCTCATCCAGCGAGTAGGAAAGGACCCGTATCCTGCTGAATCCAGGTAGTGAAGGGTATACTACCACGATGTCCGCGGTCCCGTCACCGGTCACATCACCTATCACCGGCATCGGTACAGGTGGGGAATGGGCATAGGGGGCGGGAGTGCCAAGTGGATATGATACGTTCCCGAGCAGTTGTCCAGTGAACTTCACTGCCGTCGTTGATAATATGGTCCCTGCCGAGGAGAGGGAATTGACCACGATCCTGTTTATCTCCCCCGTGCTGTCGTATATCGCCGGTGGAGAGAGGATCTCGTCACTTTTCCCGATGGAGTAGTTCCACAATTGGGACCCATCGGCCCCGTCGATACCGAAGAGCCTATTACCCACTCCTACGACGATATCCTCCACACCGTCGGCATTGAGATCATGGGCGATAGGAGAAGACCATCGGATCGCACCCTGGATGGGCAGTGAGATGTTCCACAGCATGTCATCCATATACGCGGATCCCCTTGATCTGTACCCGGACGCATCCTTTGTTACGTTGGGTCTGAACATTGCGATATTCCCCTGGAGCGGCGTATCGGTGAAACATGCAACCACCTCCGGGGCGAGATCGTCATCAATGTCCACAAGGGCAGGTGATACGGTCATGAAGTTGGTCACCGAGGGGGCGATATCCCGGAGGTCCACCTTCCACATGATCTCACCCCCGTCCCCATCCATTATACGGATGTGGGTGCCGTTCGAATCCACAATACCGAAAACGTCAGAGGGCGCAATGGCATCAAATTCTATCAGGTTCGTCATATCCGAACCCACCGCACCGAGGCTGTTTGCTCCTCCCGTTACCGTCCAGTTCACGGCAGGTTCCCCGATGCCCCTTCCCGACGTGGTCCCCTCCCCCTCATGTGCGGATGCACCTCCGATGAAAGGCCAGTAGATCGTATCGACATCCCGGGTTATGGAACCGGGATCTAGTGCACGGATCCCCGCTGATCCGTTTACAACAGCGTCACCGCTCGCACCTATCAAGAACAGCAGGACCAATGAGGGTATAAGCTTCCGTACAAAATGGCGATCCCGGGGTAATTTTACTCTCAAAATTCTCACTCCACCCTGTCCTTATGTTAAACGTATATTATCCTCCCTTGATATAATCATATTCTCTATAGATCTACCAATGTCACTACGAGAAGGGTCATTTATAATAATGCGAATGCTTTATAGGGCTGTGATCGGCCTATCCGGTCCTGACCACGAGGCGATCTATGAGAACGGTTTAATATAGATGTTCACGTTTCCCGACTGAAACAGACCGGAATGTGATACGGAGGAAGACCTATGTCGGAAGAGGAGCTGGATATGGCCAAGGGAAGGCTTGCCAAACTATGGGACGCTTACGAAGCCCTTGACAGGGAGAACAAGTATACACTGGCAAAGATCAAGGAGCTCAACGACAAGGCCAGGGAGAAGGATCGGATAGTCGTAACCCTGCGTGAACTGATAGAGACCAGGGATACCGAGAACAGGAAACTGGATATCCAGAAGGCCTCGCTTCAGAACCAGGTGGAGGATCTGAAAACAAGATACGAGGAGCAGCTTGCCGATCTGGAGAAGGAGAGGTTGCGCTACAGGAAGCTCTACCTGATAACCGAGGATCTCGAGATGGAGGTTGACACACTGAGGAAGGGTGAGGAGGATAGGGATCAATGGTTCAAGGCGAATCTGATGCCCCTTTCGGAGATTCCGACATTGATAGAGCTCAGGCAGAAGATGATCGGTCGGCTTCCCTCCATCTCATCAACAAATTACGAGCTGGAGAGGATCAGACCCGAATCGGGAAAGGTTGAAAAACCGATCGAGAAGGAGATCGAACCAGAGGAGACCACCTTCGAGAGGGTGGATGAGAAAGCGGAGGCACTAAATTCCCTACTGGAGCTTCCGGGTATTGATGAGGTAAAGGCGAAGGCCCTGCTGGAAGCGGGGTATAGTTCGGTTGAAAAACTCAAGGATGTCTCCCCGTTCGAGCTCGTAAAGCTTCAGGGGATAACCCCGACCATCGCCAGGAAGATATCCGAATTCGTGAAAGCCTGAGATCTATTATCCGGACGATCTCACCTATTTGTTTTTCCTCTTTCCTTTATTGAAAAGTGAAGGCAGATGGATCAGATAGCTCCCATCCTTCTGAACCACTATGGGGCTGTCGCCAAGCAGGCCCTCGAGATCTATCTCGTAAACTCCGGTCTCGACGATTTTGATGACATCGACATGATCCTCCGGTATGCCCTTTGACATCTTCCCCTTGGACCGTTTTGGTTTCTTTCCCTTCTTCTTTTTTATAGGTTTCGATCTTCCCTTCGAAACAACCCCTCTCTCCTGGATCTCCTCGTCGAACCTCGAGATAAGGTCCTTGGCAGACGGCTTCTTCACGTCCGAGGTCTCCCGGAGTTTTACCTCGTTCATCTCCTGCTCAGGTTGGAATCTTATCCAATCCTCACCAAGATCCTCGTCGGGCACGATCTCACCCTCTTTGAACCCCTGAATACCCCTGTCCTTCAAGATATCCAGTAGGCCCTGGTCCGCCTTTCTCAGTATCTCATCCCTGACCTCATCAGCCTTCCGTTTCAGCTCCTCCCTTCTGGGAGCGGGAAGGGGTTTTTCAACGAACATGAATTTCTTGCCGCCACAATCTGAACATCCTTTAAGGATCTCATCCGATCCCTTTGGTATCATCTGTCCGCAGTTGAGACATTGGTGTGGCATGTCATTCACCTATCCGGAGCTATTCCTCCTCCGTTTCGCCAGGAGGACCTTGCGGCTCCTCCTCTGAGGTAATATCTATTTCATCTTCATATCTATCACGATCATCCCTGGTCAGGATCATCGCCTGTATGGTTCGACCATCCTTCTTGATCGTCTTGAGAAGATGCGCCGGGCCCACCACCATCATCCTCGGTGGAGGGGTACGACCCAGCAACCTCTGCAGTAATCCCAACCGAACAACATTCCCGGTGAATCCGGGGGTCTCCACACCAATAAAAGAATCGTGATCTATCTCGGACATGGTGATCCTGATGAGATCCAGTTCCTCGGATGGGGAGAGCCCCTTTTCGAGTACCAGTACCCTACCCTCCTTGACCTGATCCAGGATGAACCTTATCTTTTCCGATCCCAATTCGTCAAGTTTCTCGGTGGAGATCAGATTGATGGATACCCCCCTCTGATCCCCTTCCTTCAAAACCCTCTTCATCAACATCTCCACCATCTATCCGAAATATTTTATCATCGCCTTGTAGAGGTTGTCCATCCCATAACCCGATAGGGCGGATATCGGTATGGTCGCATGCTGGGGGAAAGCGTCCCTTATCGTTGCAGGCGATGACTCCTCCAGATCTATCTTGTTCGCTATTATCACCGTGGGAAGCTTTCTGGCCTCTAGATTGCCTATAAGCGTTACGTTGACCTGATTGAACGGGTCCTGGGCCGCATCCATCACCAGCAGTACCCCATCCACCTTATCCAACCATTTGATCGCCTCGATCACGCCCTCGGTTGCCTCCTTGGCCCAGGTCCTTGCCTCCTTCTTATCCATCCCGTGGTCCTCTACGAAGTCATGGAAATCTATCTTCGTCGCGATGCCAGGAGTATCAACTATGTTGAAATTCACCTTTGAACCCGCAGCCTTGATTATTATCTCCTTTCTCTCCCTTGCCTTCCTCGTCTCATGTGGTATTTCAGAGGCTTTTCCCAGGGGTTTTCCGGTCCAATCCCTTGATATCCGGTTGGCAAGGGTGGTCTTACCGGCATTGGGCGGGCCGTATATCCCAATGGACATCTGCTTCTTTCGAAACAGGCCCTTAAGGCCTTTCATCAATGCATTGAAGAATCCCATCCGACTCTGTCCCCCGTATCTACTGTAATATCGATACCTCACTAATAAGAATATCACATTTTGGTGAATCCTGACATTTTATCATACAGGGTCGTGATATAAAAACTATTCTTTCACCCGTATGAAAATAAAAAAGGGGGGGGGGCAAACCCTGGTGGGTTTACCCCGTATCCGTATCACAACCCCGTCACTGCATTGGCTGGGCGGGCATCGGCTCAGCAGGCTGAGGTTCCGGTGGCACACCTTCAGGAGCCGGAAGGGCCGGAGTCGATGTATCGACCATCGGCACGCCAGTAGGTCCCATGGGCATGGAGGGGATCTCTATCTGTGGAGTTGCCAACATGGCCTCCTCCTCCGCTTCCTCCCTCTCCTCGTTCTCCTCGCCCTTGTGTGCTTTCATGTATCCGATCAGCAGGATAAGGGCGGTGATGATTATCGCAGCCATCAATACCACCAGATAAACCCATATCTGGAATGGAGCTTCCTTCTCTACATCCTGTGTTTTTGGGTTGAATATCTCGGGCCTATCCGTTGGATCCCTCGGATCCGTATCATCGTTATCATCCCGGTCCCATCTGTAGAGCTTATCAACTCCCAGGTATTCATCGAAGTTTGTGTATCCATCGTTATCAGGATCCTCATCCGAATCATCCCGCTCCCAGTTCAGCTGATGAAGCCACTCCCAGTAATCATCCATACCGTCATTATCGTCATCATCGCCCCCTTTTGGAACCACTATATCATTGATGATAATGGTCACGAAGGCGACCGCCCTTCGATCCTCACCGGTTAGCTCGTTATACCTGTGGATGGAATCCCCCACATACAGGGCGATCCTGATCGTACCGATGGTCTGGAACCTCTTGTTCTCCAGTATCACGCCGTCCCCCAGTATCTTAGAGCCGTTTCTCAACAGCTGCTTCCATTGGAACCTCAGGTCCGAATCCTCGTCGCTGTCGTAGGATCCCGAACCGTCAAACGTTATCAGCTCACCCAGCATGAATGCCTCCCCCTCTACCGGTGAGGTGATCACCGCTGTCGGAATGGTATTCACCAGTACCTTGAACATCGGAGACAAAGTGAAACCGGGATAATCCTCTGATTTGCCGTTGATTGCTATATCCTTTGACCGGAACTGGACCGCGTTATCTTTGCCCTCAAGGAAGTCCTCGAATGGGAAATGCACGCAGATGCGTTTGTTACCATCTAGCTTATCCGTCGCTCCCACGGTATATTTCTTCCATCCTCCCTCCTGCTGTATCCCGGTGTCCCATATCCTGACCCCGTTCTCGTCTATGGATGTTGATACCCTGTAGTATATCTGTGCCGGATCGATTCCCGATACCTCATCCACAAGAATTGTGGATACCTCCTTCTGGTTGATGAACAACTGGTCGTGCCATACGTCAAGGGTCGGGAAGACCTCCTCATAGGCGACCTGTGTGACATCGATCATCAGCCTGAAATGCTGAGATTCGGTATAGCCGTTTCCTGCAAGGTCCATGGCCCTGTACCGGATGTAGTTCTCGGTTCCCTCCTCGAACCTCGGATTAACCGTCGCCACAACATATGGATCGTCCCATAGGATGCTCTCCTTGGTCTCTGTGAGGTCTACAAGCTTCCACTCCTCGAAATTATCTATACCTCCGGTCGAGATCGAATACTCCACGGAATCGGCGTCCACACCGCTTCCCCCTATATCGGTCACCCAGATCTTGCAGGTCGGCGTCAATGTCTTGATCCAGTTGTTCTTGAGTTCGTCGGCATTCAAACCGGCTACCCTGAACTCCTCGTAGTGATAGTCGATATCCTTCTTGTCGATGAATATCTGAGCGAAGGCGGGAGCACCATAATGACCTACGGCATCCTCCGCCCAAACGAATAATTTGAAATCCCCCTCCTCCGTACCGTTCCAGGTCATCCTGGTCGTTTCCCAACCGGTATAGGGTGTCTCCGGATCGTTGAACGAGTAGCTTTTGGATATCCTGTACCTCTCTGCACCTGAACCCAGATCATTCACCCGAGACCACGTGACATATATCACATCGTCGTTATCAAGGGCCTGATTCTTGTCCTTGTATGAATCGGCCCTCAACACGAGAGACTGGGGAGCAGGTGGTGGGCTGTTATCCACGATGAGGCTGATACTTGGAAGCTCTCCCAAGAAGAGATCCATCGTCATCTCCTCAAGCACTACGGTGAGTGTCTTCTTGATGGCCTGCATGGGCATGTTCAGAGTTATCGACATATTCCTGCCGGACACATTCACATCCTTCCAGAACTCCGAATTATCGTAATCGGCCAGTGTCATGAAGAAGCTGGAATTGGGAGGATATATCTCCGCATAGCTGTTATTGTAGATCAGCCTCACGCCGGAGAAGGTCACACTCTCGTTCTCCCTCGTGTACGCATCGTTGGCGAAAACCCCGTTGAACTCACCAATTACAACAAGCGGCCCCCCCAATTTGACCTGGTTCTCGAAATAGAATAGATCTTTCGTTATGTTATATGCCGGGACGGTGTTCTTTCCCCTTGCCCAGGACACAACCGAGTTATTGCCCGTGTTCAGGTATTCGAACATGAACATCAACCTGAAGAGGATAGTAGCATTGTTTCCTGCAGGATAGAACGAACAGTTCG
The DNA here is from genome assembly GCA_030600725.1 of Thermoplasmatota archaeon. Lineage (GTDB taxonomy): Archaea > Thermoplasmatota > Penumbrarchaeia > Penumbrarchaeales > Penumbrarchaeaceae > JAGLEG01. The sequence goes on from JAUVLN010000041.1 coordinate 10,260, forward strand.
CCATGTCGAGTATGAGGATATCCTCGCTTGTCATGGACCTGAACGTGGGAAGACCGCTCTCCATGACGAGTTCCACACCCACATCATTTTCATATCTTGTGGCATGGAAACCCTCGAAGAATATCTTCACATTGGTGATATCGGTGGGGCCATTGGAGTCCTCTACGTTGACGAGGAAATTATAGTATTTATGTTCCGCATAAACGAAGTTCATCCCCTCACCATCCCCATTCATCAGTTCGACATCGCTCCTTATCGTACCCGTTGAGAACTCGACCGCCAGTCCGTCCTCAATATTTCGAGTGGCATAAGGGCTGTACATGAAACCTTCCTCGAAAAATACGGTGAAATTATCCGCGGTATCATCGTAAATGACCCCTGTATCATTGTAACCTACCCGGACCCCTGATGACACATACTCGATCCCAGCGACCACCTGATAGCCTTCCATATAGCTGCTCTGCGTGCCGGTGTCCTTGTACTGCATCTTGATCAACCCGCTCTGATAGAGGATCAGTTCATAGGTCATCTCGTACTGATTGGTGTTCCACTCGATCACACAGTATGGATCTATCACGGCAGTATTGGTCATATACCAGATGCCTCCGTTGGAGTTGTTGGTATAGGCATTACAC
>JAUVLN010000075.1 GCA_030600725.1 Thermoplasmatota archaeon
AAGTATGGATGTGATGATCTCAGGTCCAGACCTCACCTCGAAGGTCATTGGATCTCCTTCCGGATCAAAGAAATAATCTGTCAGGTCGATCCGCTTTACATCATCCTCGAACATGGTCATCTTCCGGGTGAGATTGTTCCATGGCCAACTGTCGATGGTCACATTGAAGTACTGCCCGGGATGTGACATATTGTAGATGGAATATATATTGCTTGAATTATCATACGTGGTGAAGACATAATCGTGGTTCAGGTAGAACCTATTATCCTTGTCCTGAAATTCCCAGATTATGGGAATGGTGATCTCTCCCGTTTCACCGATGGTGATGTTGACATCCTCATCGATCGTTCTGTTTATCATATTCATGTTGCAACTTATCGGTGATCCCTTCCCATCTACCACTTTAACTGACGAATAATACCCCATGTATGCGGTGCCATTCCCCTCGAAGATGAAATCTCGGGGCCATCCGAGCCTGTTATTCATATAGATCGTGGGACCGGGCTGCATCTTATCCTTGATAATCCCTAATGGGCCGGATGGGCCATGGATCGGAAAAGTGCAATTATTGAAGATGAATGTGGAGTTGGGGGCCCCCTCCATCATGATCCTGTTACCCACAGTGTCATCAAAGTGGACCTCGGAAAAGATCACCTCCGAATCGGGAACGTCAACCACTTTAATCCCGTTTTCGATGCTTTCGAGGGTGACGTTATGGATGATAGTGTCATTTACCGACCCTTCGACGCATATGCCTCTGGCATCGGGTTTCAGACTTGTTCCGGTGATATACACATCGGAGATGGAGACGTTTGAAGCATCATTCCCCAGCCATAAACCATAATAGGCCTCATTTACAGAAAGATTCTTTATGATCACATTGCTGATATTCCCTACTGAAATCCCGATCCCATATCCACTCATGGATACATCGGAGATGTGAACAGGGCCATTACCTCTGTAGATATTAATCCCGGGGGCTAAGTGGAATGAGGAGGTCATTGTGCAATTCACGACATTGATATTTGAGCCTTTACTGGATATGGGATTGCCCACTTCGATGAATTTGGAATTGAATATCCTTAAATCATCCCCCAGGTCAGACCATCCATAGTCCATATTTTTTAAAGTGCAATTGTTTGCCAATACTTTACCTGTTTTATTAACACTTATACCCCAATATTTATACCCGCCCAGATTCCCAATTTCCACATGATTCCCATATTTACCTTGAATGTTGAGAAAACCTTCAACAAATAGCACAAGGCCCAATTTCGGGTATAATTTTGAACCTGCGGTTATATTAACCGTAACATTGGGCATTATCGTTGTCCAACCGAGTTCATATTCACCGGACCAGGTCTGATTGGTCGTTATCGCACCGCTGATCAAGGGCAATGCTCTTGAATTCTGGTCCTCTCCTTCATCGGAAATGTCGTTCGCTAATACTCCATTGAGTGCCAATAGAGATATTGCCAATAACAGGACAGATAATTTTGTTGTCATGCGTGTTCCTCCCTTCAAGGGGTTGCTCCCTCTTCCTGGCCCCAATAAAGAGGTGGGTTTATATTATTATTTTCATGGAGTTCTCCTCTACCGTCACATCATGTTACGCGAGGACCTTGCCTCCATTGAAAAAATACAGTGAAAATGCAAATCAATATTACAACCGAGCCGATTAGGTATCAATAATGAGGGCCGTACCCGTTCACACAACGTACATGGACATGAGGGAACCCTCCGGATTCGAATCGCCACATATCGAGGGAAAGCCCGAGATGAGGAAGAGAACCAAGGTCAAACCGGAAGAACACCTGATGCTCTACGAGGCCGTGGGCAAGGATTACCAGTGGGTTGACAGGTCGATCATGCCCGAGGAGGAGCTGAGAGCTATCCTCGAGGATGACCTCGTGGAGCTTCACACACTGCACGTTGATGGGAAACTTGCCGGATACTTCGAACTGGACCGGAGGAATGAGGGGGACGTGGAGATCTCATATCTGGGGCTCCTACCCACGTATATTGGCAAGGGATTGGGGCAGCTCCTTCTTGAAAATGCGCTGGAACTGGCGTGGAGCTCAAAGCCCGAGAGGGTATGGCTCCATACCTGTGAGTGGGACCACAAAGGTGCAATACTCATGTATCTCAAGGCGGGGTTCAGGATCTACGACAGGAAGATCGTAATGCAGCCGCTGCCCGAATAATGAGATCTTCACCTCTTTCTCCTCACGGGCGGCACGTACCGCTTGAGCATCAATGATAACGTGATCACGATAACTGAGCTCACGGCCATCGCCATGGCGGCGAACTCCGACCTCATTTTCAAGACGGAGTTGTCGTTTATCGTACCTCCTATGAGGTCGTCCCCCTCCCCCTTGTGCTCCGGGGTGGGTTCCCCGTTATCATCGATGTGTCCACGTAGCTGTCCCCGTCCACGACCCTCCCGTCAACGGGGACCTTCTCTCCGGGGCGCACCACGACGATGTCCCCGACGAGGACATCCTCGACGGGGAGCTCCCTCTCCACATCGTCCCTGATCACCACGGCCGTCCTGGCGCGGAGCCCCACCAGTTTTTTATGGAATCCGTTGTGCGGCCCTTCACTCTTCCTTCAAGGAACCTTCCCAGGGTGAGGAAGGAGGCCAGCATCAGCGTTGTATCGTAGAACATGAAGTGCGGCATCGAAATGCCGATATCGATGCCAGACTGTATCATGATCATCAGGGGGACGCCCACGGAGAAACCCAGGATCGAACGAAAGAGCCTGTCCTTCTGCTCCTTCTTCCTCATCTTCCTCCCGGCCTCACCCTCCTTGCCAATATAGTGATACCCCGGGTCCTCGATCGCCTTTCCCATCTCCACAGGGGTCACCGCTCCGGGCAGATAGGTAACATAGGCGAGATGGTTGACAGATACGTCGATGACGCAGTGGAGCCCCTTTAAAGCGTCCGTAACGGCCCCCTGGCACATGACGCAGGTCATTCCCTGGATCGGAATCTCCGTGGATACAAGCTTCCCCTTCATACAACAGTAGAGCTCCGGCCGTTTGAAAGATGGCCGGATATGTGAATAAATCATTTGCCTGATATATTCGATCTCACGATGGTCGCTTCGTGCCCCTCTATATTCTATATATAATAATATGGACACTATATATTTATATAATTTCTATATGCAAACTATATGTCTCATTTTCCTATTGCACCATCCGGTGTGAAAATGAAAACCAAAGGAAAATTGGGCATGGCGGGCTTTGCGGTCCTTATAGTGGCCGTAGTCGTGATCACCGGATGTATCGGTGAAGGCGGCGACAAACCAACCATGGTCCAGACGGGTTCAAGTACTGTACTGCCCCTTGCGATCGCCTGGGCTGCCGAGTTCGATGATGCGGATATCACCGTTTCCGGCGGAGGTTCCAGCCACGGGATCAACGCACTCCTCAACGGCGAGGCCGATCTGGGAGATGCCAGCAGGCTGATGAAGGGAAGCGACTACGAGAAGGTCGGGGGAAGTCCGGACCTGGTCAAGGCCGATGGAACTGCAACCGCAGCATCCCCAACCGGCGTCTGGCCCTATAAATGGGTTGTCGCCTACGACGTCCTGACCGTCGTCGTGAACAACGATAACGACTGGTCGGCCCGGCTGAACTACAGCCAGCTCTACCAGATCTTCACCGATGACAGCCCCGCGGTCTACTGGGACGAGGTGGATGGACTGACCGACGCCCCACACGAGAAGATCGAGATATACGCACCGGATGCGGCGAGCGGTACCTACGACTACTTCTTCGATGAGATCATACCAAGGTGGGGAAAGGACGACCAGCATGCGGATGCCAGGCTGAACTCCAATGACAATGTCTACAACCCCTCTGCCGATGACAACGTCATACTCAACGCCATAAAGAGCAACAAGTATGCCATCGGCTTCTTCGGGTTCGCCTACTACAACGAGAACCAGGGTTCGATCCGGACCGTGGAGATAGCAGAGGAGGACGAATACGTCACCCCATCCCTGGCAACCGTCGCGGATTACCCCATGGCCAGACCGCTCCACATCTACACCGATGGTGTCCCCAAGAGCGGCGACATCAGGAACACATATCTCTCCTACATCCTGAGCGAGGAGGGACAGAGCATCGTACCAGAGGTCGGCTACGTGAAGCTCGGCCTTGTGGACCAGCCCCTGCTCAACGAGCAGAGAACAAAGCTTGAGAACGCCTGAGAGTGGATATATTGATCGGGCGAAAGGGCGAGGGAGGAGGGGAATACAACCCTCTGACAAGGAGGGTTTCCAGATTGCCGGAGAGAATCGTGATCGCGGTCCTCTTCATGGCCTCCAGCCTGGCGGTTCTGGTGTCGGCGGCCATCCTGTACACCCTCATCGAGGGGACCTGCTCCTTCTTCGCTCACCCGGACGTTGACGCTCTTGATTTCTTCTTTGGAAGCCAATGGCTTCCCACATCCCATAAGGATCCCAGGTTCGGGATCCTGCCTTTATTGAACGGGACACTCCTGATAGCAGGGGGGACGATACTCCTTGCTGGCCCGATAGGGATCGGGGCCGCGCTCTATCTGTCTGAATTCGCCGGGATCAAGGTCAGGGCCATCATGAAGCCCGTGATCGAGCTTCTTGCAGGGATACCTTCGATCGTGTACGGTTTCTTCGCTATTATCGTTATCAGCCCCATCCTTCAGGATCATCTGGATGCGGATTACTTCAACGCGGCCAGTGCGATCGTTGTGATGACGTTCATGGTGCTTCCTATCGTGGTGAGCATCTCGGATGATGCAATGAAGGCCGTCCCAAGGCATATGAGGGAAGCGAGCCTTGCCATGGGGGCCACGAGATGGGAGACATCTCTCAAGGTGGTGGTGCCTGCAGCCTCCAGCGGGATCGCGGCCTCGCTCATGCTGGGGTTGGCGAGGGCCATCGGGGAGACCATGGTGGTGGCGCTGGCCGCCGGGCAGAAGGCGAATGTCGGCCTGAACCCATTGCAGTCGGTCCTTACCATGACCGGTTTAATCGCATCCGTTGCAACCGGAGACATACCTCCGGGTACGGCTGCTGTTGAGGGCGCCTTCGCCGTGGGGCTCTATCTGTTCGTACTCACATTCATCATAAACAGGATCGCGAGACGCATCGTACTGAGGATCAAGAACGGGGGGAGGGCAAGGAGGAGCATATCGAAATTCAACCTTATCGGCCGACTGCTGAAGGAGAGGAACAGGAGGAAGATCGCCAGGATGATCCGGGAGAAGGAGAGAAGGGATAAGGCCCGAAAGGAGAACAGGCACTCCTACTTCGATGAGGAGAGGCAGATGCGTCGTTTGAGATGGAGGCATATCATCGGGAAGTTGGGGGTCGGTATGACTATGAGCAGCCTCGTTCTCGCCGTGATATTTCTGATGATCCTGCTTGTCAGGACCTTTCTTCAGGGATACAGTGGCATCACATGGAACTTCCTCACGGGGGTGCCAGGTTGGAGGCCGGAGGATGCAAGCATCTATCCCGCGCTAGTCGGGTCGGTCTCCCTTATGGTATTGACGATGATAATGGCGGTTCCGGTAGGGATCGGGACAGCCGTCTATTTCAACGAGATCGCACCGGATACGGGGTATACCCGGTTTCTCCGGAACCTGATCCAGAACCTTGCAGGGGTTCCCTCGATAGTGTTCGGCCTTGTCGGGTTGGCGATCTTTGTCAGGATGTTCGAGTTCGGTCCCAGCTTATTGGCGGGGAGCTTGACCCTTGCGCTTATGGTCCTCCCGATCATCGTCGTGTCATCGGAGGAGGCTTTGAGATCCGTTCCGATAAGCTTCCGTGAGGCGGCGAGGGGCATGGGAGCCACCAGATGGCAGACCGTCAGGCATCACGTGTTGCCAAACGCGGTGCCCGGGATAATAACAGGTTCCATTCTCGCCCTCTCAAGGGCGATCGGGGAGACGGCCCCCATCCTGTTCATCGGAGGGATGTTCTCCAAGGCGGTCCCGAATGAGCTTTCGGACAGCTTCGTTGCACTACCGCTTCTCATTTTCAACTGGTCGACCGATGCGAACCAGGACTTCGTCGAGGTCGCAGCCAGTACGATATTGGTACTACTGGGAATCCTGCTTGCGATGAATGCGGTTGCCATATTCATCAGATACAGATCACAGGCGAGGAGGAGATGGTGATGTTTTCCATGAAGGTGAAAAGGTCGGTGGATGGGATAGAGAAGATAGCCCTTAAAAGTTCGATTAACGGGATCAGGGAGAGGAGTGAGAACGACATCGTTCTCGAATCCGTGAATATATACTACTCCGGGGTTCAGGCGATCAGGGATGTCAGCATCAGGATCCCGGAGAAGAAGGTTACGGCTTTCATCGGGCCGTCCGGCTGCGGAAAATCCACCCTCCTTAGGAACATCAACAGGATGAACGAGGAGATACCGGAATGTACGTCTGACGGAAAGATCATCTGGAAGGGTACGAACATCCTTGATAAGAAGGTGGATCCTGTTGCGCTCCGAAGGAAGATCGGGATGGTCTTCCAGAAACCCAACCCCTTTCCCAAGACCATATTCGACAATATCGCCTACGGGCCGAGGTTGGCAGGTATCAGGGGGAAGAGAAAACTTACCCGGATCGTGGAGCAGAGCCTCGTTGATGCGGCGCTATGGGACGAGGTGAGCGAGAGACTGGGTGAGAATGCAATGGGCCTTTCCGGGGGACAGCAGCAGAGATTGTGTATTGCCCGTGCTCTTGCGATCGAACCGGAGGTGATCCTCATGGACGAGCCATGTTCCGCTCTGGACCCCATCGCCACTGCGAAGATAGAGGACCTTATCAACGAGCTCAAGAAGAACTATACCGTTGTCATCGTGACCCACAACATGCAGCAGGCTGCGAGGATAAGCGATTATACAGGATTCATGTACCTCGGGGAGCTCATCGAGCTGGGGAAGACAAAACAGATCTTCGAGAAACCCGGGGAGGAACTGACTGAAAGATATATCACGGGAAGATTCGGATAGGTGATGAAATGCCCACAAAATTCGATGGTGAAATGGATGAGATAGAGGAGAAGATCGGGCGGATGGGCCATCTGGCCAGGGATATGCTTCTTGATGCTGTGGAATCCCTGAAGGAGAGAAACGTGGAGATGGCGGAAATTGTCCTCGGCAGAAAGGATGAACTGTATGAGCTGGATCGGAGCATAGAGGCGCAGGCGCTCAATGTGCTTACCCTCTATCAGCCGATGGCAAAGGAGATGAGGAACCTCGCGTGCATCCTCAAGATGATCACGTACCTGACCAGGATCGGCAGATACGGATACGACATAGCCAAGGTGACAAAGCTGATAGCGGATCAGCCCCACGTCAAGAAGCTGATAGACATACCGGCAATGTCCAAGATGGTGGGGGAAATGATCGATGATGTTCTTGATGCGTACAGAACAGGGGACCTGTCAAAGATAGATGATATGAACGAAAGGGATGACATACTCGACCAGGAGAGATATTCGATATTCCGCGAATGCATCACCTATGTGATGGAGGACCCAAGGACCATCACCAGGTGCATGCACTACGTGATGGTGGCAAGATATCTGGAGAGGTGTGGAGATCACGCATGCAAGATCGGCGAGAAGGTCCATTACAAGGTTGAGGGCGTTCACGTCGAGATCAGCTGAAAGAGGTTATTCCTCGGGCAGGCGACCTATTCGTTTCCACCTCATTGCCATATAGAACATTGCCACAATGGTGATGGAAGCGAGGATCAACAGAATGAGGAGAAGAAGTGGGATGGGCTCGTCGCTCTCTTTTACATCGGGTATTTCCTCGATCTCTTCTGGCAATATCTCGATCTCAACGGAGGCAATTGTCGATAGACCATCCAGATCTTCAACAATGAGAGTTATCTCGTGAATACCTACCGAGAGGGAGACATTGATGGTCTGATCAAATCCGATTATGCCATCTATGTTTGATCTCCATAGAAATGCTAGAGAGTCCCCATACGGGATGTCCACATCGAAAGCTGTTGCACTTAAGATCTGATCTTCATTTTCAAAATAACTCGATTCTGCTATTATCGATGCTCCCATTGGAGCATCATTCACGGATGTTACTATCACGGTAATGTCGATCTCGACCGAGTATTCGCCATCGGATGCGGTGAGATGGAAAATCTCGGTTCCGAACCAGTTCGGATATGGAATAAAGGTTGCAACGCCCCCATCTATCAGAATGGTTAGATGGTCGTATCCACCATATTCGAACGATAGTATGTCGCCGTCATCATCGTGGAAAACATCATAAAGGGCCAGCATTTTCCCTTTGGAATCCTCCTTCATTGTCAATGTCAATTCGGTTACCTTGAGAGTTGGACCTACATTATCATCGACTACTGTAATTGTGAAATTCCTCCAATCAGATCCTCCGTTTCCATCGGATACAGAGACGTTCAACCACCAGGTTCCGATATCATCAAAGGTTGGTAAACCGGTCAATTGTCCGGTCAGTTGATCGAAGTTAAGAAAATTTGAATTGGTCCCCATTATCTCAAATCTAAGAATAT
>JAUVLN010000047.1 GCA_030600725.1 Thermoplasmatota archaeon
TTTGATCTCCACGGTCTGACCCAGCTTCAACTGCTGTTCTGGAGGGAATAGGATCATGCCGCAGGAGGTCTGGCCCCAGGAGCGGGCCAATTCAAGATCGGTTACCACAGAAAAGACCTCACTCTGACCTGTCTCTATCTCCTCCAAATGCTCCTCAACGCCGGTCGCCCCCATGACGTACACCTCTATCTCGAGAACTGAAAAAAATACCCAGTTGCGCGGGGTACAATGATATCATTTAAAAATAACTTTTCGGTTGCTCTTATGCCCCGGTCCCCCTTGACCGGTTGCGATCCCATCCCGACCGGCACCCCGATATTCGATAAGGGGCGAAGGGAAAAAGATAATACTTATCATGGGTGTAGCTCGATACATGAAAGCCTCGGCCATCTCACACCCCAACATCGCTCTGATCAAGTACTGGGGCAGGCAGGACGATGGAGGACGGGGCCTGAACCTCCCCCTTAACGACAGTGTATCGATGACCAAGGAGGGAATATCGGGCGGGTCCAGGCTGCAGTCTCACACAACGGTTGAGTTTTCAGGTTCGATAGAGAAGGATATGATGGTGCTCGAGGGAAGGGAGATATGCGGGAGGGAGCTGGAGAGGGTTCGCCTTGTCATCGATCCGCTCAGGAAGATTGCGGGCGTGGAATCCCACTTCAGCATCAGATCGGTCAACGATTTTCCCACAGCAGCCGGCCTGGCCTCATCGGCCGCCGGCTTTTCTGCCCTGGCCCTGGCCTCTTCATCGGCTCTTGGGTTGGACCTGACCAGGGAGGAGCTCTCGACCTGGGCGAGGCTCGGCTCCGGGTCCGCCGTGAGGTCACTTCATGGCGGTTTCGTGTACTGGCACAAAGGGTCATCGCACGAGACATCATTTGCGGAGAAGGTGTGCGAGGGCGGATCTTTCCAGCTGAACGCGGTGATCGTGATCGTGAACGAGGGAAGGAAAGGTATCTCCTCGGATATAGGTCACGAACATGCGTATACCAGCCCGTTCAATGAGATCAGGACCGAACTGTCGCAGAAAGAGGCCTTGCTTGTGAGATCGGCCATACTCGACAACGACCTGAGAACGGTTGGATCGATAGCGGAGAGAAACTCAAAATACATGCATGCGGTCATGATGACATCGGATATACCCCTCTTCTACTGGCAGGGGGAGACGCTCAAGGTCATCAAGTCCGTCCATGCGATGAGGGAGAGAGGTATCGAGGTCTATTTTACGATAGACGCCGGTCCAAACGTTCACTGCCTTTGCAGACCCGAGGATGCTCCCGAGGTTCAGAAGGAGCTGGAGTGTCAAGATCACGTGCTCCGAACGATCGTAGCAAGGCCGGCGAAAGATCCCCACACGATCGATGAACATCTGTTCTGACCTGTCAGGATAAATATCTTCTATCCGTTCGTTGCCTTTGGAATGCTCTCCTCTTCGGCTTTCCAGGGTATGGGTAAGGGGGTCCAGGTGATGCTGGTTACCATACTCGGGACGATAGTATTGATCGCATTGTTCAGCTTCGTTCCGGGGATCGTTCTCGATCTTGGATTGGTGGGGTTCTGGTTCGGGATGTTCCCGGGAAACAGCATCGGCTCGATGGTTGCTTTCATATGGGCCAAACTTACCATCCGGAAATTGATCAGGGAAAAATATGGATGAGGATATGAGAGTACCTTAACCGAAACACTTTATTATGAATCCCTATTTGCCCTCTTGTTAGCATAGTTGTTCTTTCAATCGCTAAAATAAACTCCGCCGGGGTGGCTCAACCTGGTATCCCAGGAAAATGAAAGACATTTTCCGGATCTTCCCCTCTCAAGGAGAGCGTAAGACGGTCCCCGTACCAGGAACCTCACCCGGCTATAAACGCCAAAACAACATCCGCCGGGGTGGCTCAACCTGGTACGGCGACGGTCTCGAAAACCGTTGGGGAAACCCTTGTCGGTTCAAATCCGGCTCCCGGCGCCATATTCTATTGGTTTAGTCGACATTTTATTGAAAATAGAATGTCGGGAGCCGGATTTGAACTTGTTGTTGTAAGGTTCGTGTTTCTTTATCGCGAACCTTACAACCGCGCACAATCCTCTGGATTGCTGCAGCGCAAATCCGGCTCCCGGCGCTTATTTTTATCTAATCAAAGGGAGCCGGGAAGGGATCATTAAAGATCAGATCAAGCATACATCATATCATCGTGATCGTCTCGAAGCAGATCCTCCTTCGCTTTCCTCTTCTTCTTACTCTTCTTCTTGTGCTTGACCGCCTTCCTCTGGGTATCATCCCTGCCTATGAACGTGAAGTCGAACCTTCTCATCCGAATGAATGTTCTATCACTCAGGGTCTCAAGAGCGACCCATCCCCTCTGTTCCATCGCCTTGACCGCCCTCTGAACGGACCTTAACGGCAGTTTCAGCTCAACTGCAACCTCCCCGATATCGATAGGGTATCTCTCGAGGAGGACCTTCAGGATCTTCGCATCGATGGAATTCGCCTTGACCTGGACCATCACTCCCCCTCCACAATATCTATGAAGGTCCTCTTGAAAACCTTCCAGGATGCGTCCGTCTTTACGAGGATCGGAGAGAACCTGCTCCTGCTGACACCGAACCCCTTCGCTTTCAGGGCCCCCATCAACGATGAGATCCGTGGAGGGGACATCCGGAGAATGCTTGCAACAGCATTCGTATCATATCCGCCGGGAGGTAGCCCGTTCTCGGAAAGTGCCGTCTCAAGCATGGACCTGATATGTTTGTGTGTTTCCATGTAGGTGAACCTCTCTCCTTTTGTTGCCCCCAGCATATCGGTGACCATCTCTCTATCCTCCAGAGGGCCTACCCAGATAGGCCCTATCACCTTTCGGCCCCCGTCCACGCTCCTGATCTCCTCCAGTCTGTGGATGACCTCGACGTATCCGTTTCCGTCCAGCAGGATATAACCGACGTTCTTCAACGATCCATCCGTACGGCCAGCACCACGCCCAAGTTTGACGTACCCCCGGACGAAGTGGTCGGAGGTGTAGAAGAAAAGGGGGCTGACCGACCTCTCCAATGACGCTGCGGTCCTTGCCAGGTTCCCCAAAAGCGCCCTGCATGAGAGCTCATGCTGGAAGTCGGTTCGGTGCAGGGCTGTATCATATCTTCTCCTCGCCACTCTTGGTATGGATCCGGTCAGAGCCGCCGTATCAGTTGCCGTAACGGCCAGAACGCCGCCGTTCAAGAGTGAGGATATCGCATTCCTGATGAATGGTACCGGTGAGCCGAAGGGGTCCACATCGACATACGAATACCTGTTCCTGACAAGATGGCCGTTCAGCTCCTCCCTGAGAAAATCCACATTCACGCCGTTTGCGGCACAACCCTCACAGGCGGTCCTGATCGATCCTTCATCGATATCGATGCCCCTGATGGTCACCTCTCCGGAGTTGGTCAGTTCCCTGGCGAACCTAAGGGCCCTTATCCCGGATCCGCAAAGGCCGTCAAGGATGGAGACGGATCTCCCAGGCAGGCGTCCCCCCTCCAACAACGTATTGACAAGGATGATGGAGAGGTCCCTGTTGTTCACCATGGCCGGATTGTAGAACACTCCACCCCTGACACCTGGTCCCTTGTACCCGCCCGTAGGGGCCACATCCAGGACCACCTTTCCCTCTGTTATCCTCACGGTTGACCCGTCTTCGATTTTCGGCATGGCTGGCCCTTATCATATTCAATGGGGTTTTTAAGGCTATCCCCGGTCCTTATGAATACTCTCTCCAGGTGTTCTTGCACTTGGTACATCTGTAGAACCTGGTGGTCGCCTCGTCCGCGGATCTGGTCTGCCTGAGGTGCCAGTATGCGCCAACATTCTCGCATTTCTCGCATATTACCGACTTATCAATTGGCATTGTGTCCAGATCCTCGAAGACCGGTACATCCTTGAGATCCTTCTCAAGTTCGCGAAGCTGGGTATTTGCCATTTTTTCATCCAGATCCTTGATGTAACCGCATCTGAAGCATTTCATCTGCTCTCCGTCTGGTCTCAAAAGGGACTTACACTGTGGACAGAACATGGTGACACCGTATCTCTTGCTATTATGGTCCATATCGCGATAGTTTTTAAACGTTTTCGTTGCCGGAAAATGGGATATCCGTCGGATATGATGGTGTCGGGGTGAAGATAATATAATAAAAGGTCAATGCGTCCTCATCACGCAGGAGCCAATGAGATGAGCGATTCTGTATTCTATCCGAGATGTCCTCTTTGCAACAGGGGGACCATGATTCCCGTTGAGATCGGTGCGGGGTTGGAGAAGGATGTGAAGTATCGATGCACTGATCCCAAATGCGGGGTCCGTTTCGATAAACACGGTTACGAAAAGTATGATCTGGATCGTCAGGATTGGATAAGGCTCGAAAAGTGATATCATGTTCTTTCCGGACCCACTTTTAAACGACAGGGCGATGGAGGTCCTGGATGAGGTGGAGGAGATCTCCAATATAAGGTGTTCACATTGCTACATGAAGATAAAGGGCAAGGTCTACAGGGACGGCCTCAAGTATTTCGACGGTTACTGTTACTCTCTGCGCTACATCCTCAAATACAAGGAAAATGAGATCGAGGTTATGAAGGACGATAGGAGATGACATCTGAAAGCTATAATAGGCCCGAGGCGATATAGGGCCGATATCGAGACCAGGTGTGGATGATGAAGGTGACCGTTGAGAACATCATAGCAGGCTCCGTTTTGGAAGGTGATATCGATATTGAGGGAATCAGCTCCACTCTCGAGGGGGCAAGGTTCCAACCGGAGGTAATGGACGGCCTGATCTACGAGCTTACCGACCCGAGGGCGGACATATTCCTGCTTCGGAATGGGGTGCTCAAACTGCATGGGATCACATCAAAGGATGATCTCACCGTGGCCGTCAAGGGATTCCTGTCGGTTCTCTCCGCCAAGGGTTTCAAGTTGAAACACAAGGGTCCATTATCCATCCAGGAGATCATCGCATCGGTAAAACTTGAAAGAAGATTGAGCCCGAAGGATATCTACGATGAGTTCAAGAAGGATGGGATCCACTACGATCCTAACGAACTTCCAGGCTTTCACCTGAACATCGGTTCATCGGGAATAGAGATACTGATATTCCCGGAGGGAAAGATAATATCCAGGGGAGCAACCGACATCTCCGATGCGGTATCAAGTCTGGAGATGGTTATGGGTAGGTTATCATAATGCATTGGTAGGGGAAGGAGATGGAATCGCTCCCCATTATGGACGGACATATGCATCTTGACCCCCATGGACCTTCACGGGAGTCCATACTGGCATTCAGGAAAAGAGGCGGGACCCACCTGATAGTGGTTCACAAACCATATTCCGACATACAGGTTTTATCATTGAAAGATTACCGGAGATCATATCAACAGACCATGGACCTAACTGATATGGCCAGATCTCTAGGAGTCAACGCCTGGTGTCTTCTGGGCCCCTATCCCGTGGAGCTGGTCGGGATATCCCATGAGCATGGATTGGAGAGGGCATTGGAGATCCAGCTTGATGCCGTTGAACTGGCCCTTGAACTTGTTGACGATGGTTCCGCGCTGGGCATCGGTGAGGTGGGCAGGGTGCATTTCCCTGTGGATAAGGAGGTCCAGAACGCATGCGATGAGGTCATGTTTGGTGCATTCAAGGGATGCAGGATCAGATCATGTCCCGTTCAGCTGCACACCGAATCCCTAAGGGACAATCCGGACCTGATGGGCCACATCGCCGGTTTGGCCGATAGGGCAGGGATCTCCAGGGACAAAGTGATAAAACATTACAGCGGTCATTCAATGATATATCCGGAGGTAAACCATGGATTATCGGCATCGGTCCAGGCGAACAGGGGAAACCTCAGGGAGGTGTTCCAAAAGAGGGCCCTTGTACTACTTGAGACGGATTACATCGATGATCCCCTTAGACCGGGGGTTGTAATGCCACTTGATACGATACCGAAGAAAATGGAGTGGGGGTACCGGGTCGGCCTGATGGACCGGGAGTACCATCATCGGCTGATGGTGGACCTACCTGAACGGTTACTAGGAATAGACACCCAGTGTGGTTGAACCTTCACTTCATTGTTTATAAATGTAGTGAGCGTGCGTTGGTAAATAATATATATAGTTTCGGCGTTGTGAAGGCCTGCTTATCAGCATGTTGTTCGAGGAGTATCCGGGGTTTTATCATGAAGAGAAATGAGCTTGTTAACCCGTCCGTTGTCAAGAGGTCGACCGTAGCATTTGTGCTGGTCATGTTCCTGCTAACATCAGCCTCTTCCCTTGCGACCGGTATTGAAAGCCTGAAGATGATTGTAAAGGAGACGGGGACAGCCGGGAGCGATCTCGGTTGGAATGTGACGGAGATAGGTTATGTCAACGCGGACACCTATATGGATTACGCGGTGGGGGCACCGGGGTACGGATCCGGTGATGGAAGGGTTTACGTGTTCTACGGCCCGATCACCTCCATAGATCCAACACAAGCATCTTGGACGATCAGCGGGAACTCGAGTGAAGGAGGCGGTTTCGGATGGTCGATAGCTCCCTGTAATGATTACGACGGGGATGGGGACGATGATTTCATCGTCGGCGCACCTCTTGAGGATAGGGCATACCTCTTCAGGGGGGGCTCACTGCCGAGCAAAGCCATCAACGCGAACCTCACCCTCGTGGGGGAGGATGACTCGCTCTTTGGCCACTCGGTCGCAGGATTGGATTACGAGGGTAACGGTAATATCGTCGCAGCGGTCGGTGCACCGGATTGCGATCATCTGGTCCAGAGCATAGGGGTGGATCTCCCCACCGGAGGCGTTTTCATGTATAACATCACCAAGATGTTCCTGGAGTCGAGGAAGATAGGCAATACCACGAACTACGATTTCAGCTTCATGGGCGAGGCACTGAACCAGAAGTTCGGCTTCCTCGTCAAGAACCTGGGCGATATGAACGGTGACGGCAATGAGGACCTGGGGATAAGCGATCCTTTCTACGACAACGAGAAGGGAGGCATTTTCATCCAGCTTGGAAAATTAACGATGCTCGAGTATTACCCTTATGCATATCCAACCCAGATGAACGGTTGGATCTTCGGTCCTACCGCTGCGGGTCCGGGAACTACAGGGGGTAGATTGGGCTGGTCCTGTGCATCTGCGGGTGATTACAACCAGGATATGAGCTATGATATATTCGTCGGAGCTCCCTTTGATGGTGAGGGTAAGGCATACCTTTTCGACGGTATAGGCACCGGTGCTCTCCAGATGGACCTTGCCCTGGTGACACCCGATGCCGAGTACAACGGGTCCACTCAGGGCGACAGGTTCGGTTGGGCGATCGGATTGACGCCCATCTACAATAGCCTTGATATTGTGACGATATCCGCCCCGATGCACGATAACGGTACTTCGGCGAATGCAGGTGCGGTCTACTCGTTCTGGCCCGTCACAACCACTACGAGCACGATATCGGCGAACGATGCCCAGGCCCAGTTCTTCGGAGAGGCGGCTGGGGATCAGTTGGGGTATTCGCTTACAAAGGCGGAGTACCGGACTCCCGGGAAAATGAAGATATTGGCCTCCTCACCGTTCCATGGAGCTGGTGGCCTGGGCGCATTGTACTTCTTCGAGAGGAACCAGGCCCCCAGGCTGACCCAGCTGGTTTGCACCCCTCCATCGGGAGCGGGCGATACGGACTTCACCATAACCGTCAACTATTCTGATGAGGACGGGGACATGCCCGAATATATGAAGTTGATGGTATATCACGGGGATCCGGAGGATCCGATTAACCCGGTATCTCCACTTATCGTAGAGTATCCATTGACATTCTCGCACGGTCTGATCGCGGAAACCGGCCTCTTCTATAATATTGAAACAACCCTGAACAACTCGGTAATGATCAGAGGTAGCGATGTGATCAATGAGAACATCTATTTCTTTGTGAGGACCAGGGCGGTAAGAGGTACGATGTACGAGGTATTCTCCCTGGCCCTGAAAGGCCCGGTGGTAGATGATATCAGTCCGTCCAGGGTGAAGAATGTCGACCTATCCAATGATACCGGCATTCAAGGGACCTTCAAGGCCAGCTGGGAATGGCCCGGGGAAGATGACTTTGGCACCATTGTAGGCGATAAGATATCAAAGCTTCATATCAAGATAAGGGAAGGGGAGGCGATAACGGAGGATAACTGGGATGACTCCGATACCTATTATACGTTCTCCGGAAGCGGGGAGCTGCAGAACCCCGGTTTCCCTCAGTACGATTTCCTGTTCGGAACGCACATGGACACAAATATGTTCAACCTCCAGATCAAGCCCGGCTTCTCCGCGGAATACGAGGAGCACTTGAGATATTTCGTGGCCTTCAGGGGTGTTGATGACAAGGGTAACGAGGGCCCTATATCGGAACCGGTCAGCGTTGAACCCTACTGGGATCGTCCAGCGGTCCCGTCCCCTATCGAATCGGTGACCCTGGTGGACATTCCGGATGATGACGGTGGGAAGCTCAACCTTTCCTGGTCTGCATCCCCCTCTATTGACTGCTCGGAATACAGGATCTACATTACCACGGAAATGATCACCACGATCCTGGACAATGACACTGGCGAGTATATCGAATCCGATTACGTGGTCTCCAAAGAGGATGATCCGGAGACATTCAAGAACGCCTGGATGATGATAGAATCGTACAGCGGTGGCGATCTGATGGACGGACAGGAATACTACGCTGCCGTGGTCGCTGTGAACTGGCTCAATATGTTGAATCCCGATGTCGTGATGAGCTACCCCGAGAGGGTGATCAACGATAATCAATCCGCCATCGCCCCCGTGAAAGATGTCCTGGGAGAGGATGTGATTGGAGACTCCGTTACCCTGAAGATCTCATGGACACCCTCGACCGATCAGAAGTTCACGGAATACCAGATCTACGGCCAGAGGTATTCGTTCTCCAATGTGGATGATGCATCTCTTTTAGCAACCATCACCGACAGGGCCGTAGGTACCCTTTACGTGAACGAGCTGAGCGGTGTGGATCTGGAAGGTGGTGTGGCCTATTCCTTTGCAGTGCTGGTCAAGGATTATAATAGACACAGAAGAACCGATCTTGATGAGAACAACACGGTAAGAGGGGTGTATCTGATCGATGATGTAAATAACACCCCCATGCCGCCGATAAAGGGTGTTTCCCTCAGGGATTCCCCTGATGACGAGGGAGGATCCCTGATCGTCTCATGGTATAAACTCTACGCCAAGGACAGGTTCCTTTACTACAACATCTACTATGATGATGAGCCTATCGAGACGTTAACGGGGTTGATCCCCATCAAGAGCATATGGGATAATCTGGTGGGCGAATACGAGTTCAACGAGACCACAGGCCAGAAACTTCTGGACGGAAAGTACTATTATGTGGCCGTCACGGTCGTGAACTTCGATTTCCTGGAGACCCTCATTGTGGATGACCGCAACACCGCGGGCCCGATCAAACCGATCAACCAGATGGACACCATCCCGCCGATGAGGCCGAGCGGCCTATCATACGATGACGCATCAAGAACCGATACGTCGATCAAGGTGACCTGGGATACGGTGTCCTGGGATGACGTTCCGGATTTCAAACACTATCTGATCACCTACTCTGGTAGCAGGCGTTCGGGAGAGGAGGAGATCGAGGGCGGCCGTGAGGTCGGCGAGTTCACCATCAAGGGATTGGAGAAGGGATCGCAGTACTGGATAAAGCTTGCCATTGTGGATGATGCGGGTAATGTCGGAGAAGCCACCGATGATATAGAGGTCTACACGACAGGTGAGAACCGGGCCCCATACAATCTAACGATAAAGATCCAGGCGCGCATCGGAGAATATGAGCTGTGGGATGATAACAACACGCTTGAGATCAGGGAGGAGGACCTTGGGAAAGAGTTGACCCTGACCGGAACCGCTGAGGATGATTATACCAGATCACTTCTGGCTCTCACATTTCAGTGGGTCATTACCACTCCCGACGGAACGGTGATCGTGAAGGAGGGATACACCATGGAGACGG
>JAUVLN010000042.1 GCA_030600725.1 Thermoplasmatota archaeon
CCTTGAGGTCGTGATAGCTTCCGAGGGGGACGCGGTATATGCCCTCAATCCCAACGGCACCAGATTCTGGCCCGAGCCTTATACCGGATTGCAGATCGATCCAATGGATGAGGTTCCTTACACCTATTACAACAACCAGACGCCACCTCCTTTCTTTGCCTCGCCAGCGGTCAAGGATATCTGTCTTGGGGAGACGCCGGAGATACTCATCGGTGGCGTGAATGCGACCGTATGCCTGGGATCCGACGGTTCCCCGATCTGGATCTCCCCTACGATAAACGGTACATATTTTGGAGCTCCCACGATCACCGATCTGGAGGGGAACTGGACCGGAAACAAGGAGGAGCTGGAGGTGATCCTCGTAGCCGATCTTGACAACGATACCTATGTGATCGAGGCGTTGTCGCCCAATGGGTCCGTGATCTTCCATGAGTACTTCCCGTACAACTCCACCTCCCCCCGGGGGAATATCGCGGGAGCGATAACAGCCCAGGACATGGACGGGGATTTCTGGAATGGCCCTTGCCCGATAATGCCTCCCGAGAGTGTTGAGAGGCGAACGGAGCTTCTTTTCGGGGGGACAGGGGACGGGATGAGGACATTGGAGTTCAATGAAACGAGCGGGAGATACCAGCTCAGGGAGGACGGCGATCAGGGAGGCCTCCGAAATTACGGTTCCATATCGGTTGCAAACGTTACGGGGTCCCCGGATTGCGAGGTATTCATTCCCTCTTCCGAAGGTTCAGGAGAGGATTGGACCTCCTGGGGTGGAAAACTCCATGTTTGCGACGACGAGGGATTGGAGCTCTGGAACCACTCAACGGGGAGCGGCGGCGCATCCATCTTCACCTCTCCGGCCATTGCGGATATTCAGATGGCATTATTGGCCCCGGACGAGAAACACCTCGATTATGAGGTGATCTTCGGAGCGGACAACGGGATCATGTACGTTCTGAACACCGAGTTCCACTCCCTAATCTGGTCGTTCGATACGGGGGGCAGATGCCTATCATCTCCAGCAGTTTGCAACATCGATAACGATGATGAGCTGGAGATCATCATCGGATCGGATTCAGGAAAGGTGTTCTGTCTGGATGGGGACCCGAGCGATGGGATCAATGAGGGTTTACCATATCCGGGAGATGGAACCGGCCAGGATGTTCTCTGGGTTTACGACACCCAGACGCCTATAGGCATCTCCTCACCAGTGGTTGCCGATATCGATCGGGATGGACAGCTGGAAGTTGTTATCGGCGATGGTGAAGGAACTGTTTGGTGCTTCTGTGTCGGCGGCAGATCCCTCGTCGGACAGAAGGATTGGGTCACATCGTGCGGGAACGATAACAGGACAGGGCTGTACACATTGACCAAATGGTATGGTGTAAATTTACATCCAAAAATAGGTCCGGACGGATGGCCTGAATCCCTCGTTAGATCCATCAAACCCGGCGAGACCATCGTATTCAACATAACTGTTGAGAACACGGGTTTTGGAATTTCAGCGGGTTTCAAGGACAAGATCATAGTTGAGCTCGATCAGGAGTCCATCCCTGCGGGCTGGTCTGCCGGGCTGACCCTCCCCAAGGTTTGCGGAATTGAGAACCCCGACTATGTCATACTCGCATCTCAGCAAATAGCACCTGTTCAACTTGAGATTATGGCTCCGTTAGTAGGTGAGATCGGTGAGATGGTGAGGATCAATATTACCGCCGTATCGACAGGAGATACAGAGGCCCGAGATAGGTGCACATGTTTGGCTATATGGGGTGGTTACGTAGGTTTCAAACTATCCTTCCTCTTGGATCCTTCACACGATCCCATTAATCATATAAAGGACGACAGGGAGATGAGGATCGATCCGGGAACCTCAACGAACATATCTGTTTCAATTGAAAATACTGGAAGCTTCAACGATTCCTATGAGATATCACTTCTGCCTCCACCCACCGAGGCAGGTTGGAATTGGTATTTTGTTGAAACGGGAACTCTACAAGCTACAGTCAAATTGACCTCTTGGTTATTCTGCAAAGTTGGAGATACTCCCAGTACGATATTGACAATAAATATGTCCTGCACGAAGAATGTCTATGCCGGAAACTTGCAGTCGGTCACCGTTATCGGCTCCTCGGTCCTGAGTCGGGAATTGGAGATCGAAGAGGTAGTGAGGACGGAAACGGTGGATCTCAATGTCTCGGAGGTTGTGGATATTGATGTGATTGTGGAAAATGATTCAATATTGGTTAAACCGGGGGAGGTGGGTTTTTTTAACATCTGGGTCTGGAATAACGGGAACGGCCTTGATCTCCCGATATTGATGAGTATTAATGGTACGGGGACGGGTTGGGACATCACATATGACGAAGAACCGTTTAACCTCACCGGATCGGAGGTCGCCAATGTCAGGATCTCCGTGAGCATTCCCCGTTGGGCTTCTGAAATTTCAGATCTGGAATTTATATTGCTATTCGAAGCAATGCGTGGTTCGTCCTCGGTTATGCTTCATCTTGAAGCAAGGGTTGATCCGGTCCACTTTGTCCGCGCGTTTATGCTAACCGAGATGCCAATGGAACTTGAACCCGGCGGTGTGAGCTCGGCCCTGGTTGAGATATGGAACAATGGAACCGAGAAAGAGGTGATCAACCTATCTTCTCAAAGGAGTGGTCGGATCGCGATCGACTTTCTGATAGAAGGTGAAAAGGTGGATAACATCACCATGGATCCCTGGACATCAACATATCTATTGATCGGGTTATCCTGTGAAACAGACGCTGCTGCGGGTCCGGTATTCTTTGAAATCATCCTCTCCAGGTTGGATCTATACACTATGTTCCTGCCCATGGAGGTTCTGATCCTCAACAGGTCCCTCATCCACATTGAGATGTATACCGGTGAGGATAGTATTGATATTAATTCAGGACCCGGGGAGGATCACACGTTCTTATCATGCGTCCAGAACAACGGGAACAGGCCCGAGGTGGTGACCCTGTGGGTGGGTGAGAGGGTCATCGAGTATGGGGACCACATTGCGATACCCTATGGGTGGTATGGGGGTTTCTATGGGATCTCAAGATCCGCATACGGAGGTATGAACGAATCGGTCATTCGAACGGACAGGGTGATAGAGGTCTCCGATCTTGATGATGGCTGGTTTGGATTGAACGATAACACGAATACCAGTGGAACACTTGCTGGTTATGTGGATCATTTCACCATCCTGATAGATCCGGGGGATACCCTTTGGGTTCGCGTTGTCCTTATGCAGATCGGCAATTTTACCTATTCAAAATTTGTATATAATTTCCAGATGTGGGCGTATCATGATGGAGGCCTCCATCCCGAGATCCTTGAAGCAAGTGTCTACATGTTCTATCCCGATCTTGAGGTGGAGGGTGGGTTCAGGATAACGTCCCCATTGGGATTGGAGATCGAGAAAGCGATATCGGGGGAGGAGTTCAACCTGATATTCGAGGTATTCAATATCGGGAACTGGGTGAGCCCGCAGACCACCGTCAAGTTGTTGATCGATGGCGAGCTGTTTGGATTCCTGGAGCTGGAAAGCCTGAACCCCGGTGATAGTATCGAACTATCGATCACGCTGGAACTGGATAGCGGTGGCCATCTAGTGCAGGTTGAGATAGACCCCGAGAACAACGTGTTGGAGAGCGTTGACCAATTCAAGGCCGGAGAGGTGGACGAGAGTGTAAATCGAGCCGTTTTCGATCTGACCGTGTACGATCCGGATCATCGGGCCGAGGATAGGACCGATCTGATGGTTATCGCAACCGTTCTTTTAGTGTTGGTCATCATTGTATCCTTGGTATTGATGCAGAAGATATTCTCCCGAAAGAAGGATCAGGGGGGGATGCCCCGGGAAGTCGTTGTAGATAAACATGACATCCTCGGAGATCAAGGTTTCAAAGGCCGTGAGGAATAGGGCTCAGTATCCGCCCATCCTTCTGGCTGTGAACCATGACATATGGGTCACAAGCAGGGCCCCCCATCATATTGTATCGTTCTCATTTATATGATCTATAGAAAGAATTTTTCAATCTTGGAATTTGGATCGGTTAGTTTTGGTATTTTTCATCAAGAATCTGTACGAATAATAATATATATCTGCTGGGAGCAATTGATCGTAGGCAAATAGTCCTATCCGTATTAAAGTGAGGAACATGAGCTATCATAAGATCACTCTGAGGCTTATGGCAGCGGCCCTGTCATTGATGCTGATCCCGTCTTTCGGCGTGTTGATCAGCTCTGCTGATGTCGTGTCCGGGGACAACGACGACGATATCCAATACCTTGCCTGGCTCAATGCTCAGAGAGAGGATTACGAGGAAAGTGAAGGGTCCCAATTACCCACCAGGTCAGGTGGGGGGGCCCTCAAGTGGAAGGTCACCTTATCAGAGGTTGAGGGCCATGCGCTTTCCACTCCCACTTTAGCCGATCTCAATATGGATGGAACCCTTGAGGTCGTGATAGCTTCCGAGGGGGACGCGGTATATGCCCTCAATCCCAACGGCACCAGATTCTGGCCCGAGCCTTATACCGGATTGCAGATCGATCCAATGGATGAGGTTCCCTACACCTATTACAACAACCAGACGCCACCTCCTTTCTTTGCCTCGCCAGCGGTCAAGGATATCTGTCTCGGGGAGACGCCGGAGATACTCATCGGCGGCGTGAATGCGACCGTATGCCTGGGATCCGACGGTTCCCCGATCTGGATCTCCCCTACGATAAACGGTACATATTTTGCATCTCCCACGATCACCGATCTGGAGGGGAACTGGACCGGAAACAAGGAGGAGCTGGAGGTGATCCTCGCAGCCGATCTAAACGATGAGACATATTCGATCGAGGCCCTTTCTCCAAATGGGTCAGTTATCTTCAGGGAGTGCTATCCTCACTCTTACTCTATACAGGGGAACATTGCCGGAGCGGTTACAGCCCAGGACATGGACGGGGATTTCTGGAATAGCTCCTATCCGGTTCTGCCACCCGAGAACGCTGAAAGGCGAACGGAGCTTCTTTTTGGAGGGATGGGAGACGGTTTGAGGTTTCTGGAATTCAATGAAACCGATGGTCATTATGAGCTCAGGTATGATGGTCAGCAGGGAGGGGTTCAACATTGCGGTTCCATATCGGTCGCAAACATTACGGGGTCCCCGGATTGTGAGGTATTCATCACTGCTTCCGAGGGCACGGGAGAAGATTGGACCTCCTGGGGTGGCAAGTTTTACATGTACTTGGATAATGGAATGAAGGCCTGGGATTTTTTCACAGGGAGCGCTGGTGCATCCATTTTCACCTCTCCAGCAATTGCTGACATTCAGATGGCATTTCTGGACCCGGAAGAGAAGTACCTGGATTACGAGGTGGTATTCGGGGCGGATAATGGAATCATGTATGTGATGAATACCGAGTTCCACTCCCTTCTCTGGTCGTTCGATACCGGGGGGAGGATCCTATCATCTCCAGCAATATGCAACATCGATATCGATGATGAACTGGAGATCGTCATCGGGTCCAACTCCGGCAAGGTGTTCTGTTTCGATGGGGACCCCACAGATGGAATAGATGAGGGGTTCCCCTATCCGGGAGATGGAACCTCACAGGACGTTCTCTGGGTATACGATACCAAGACGCCAATAGGCATCTCGTCCCCGGTCATTGCTGATATCGATCTGGATGGGCAGCTGGAGGTTATTATCGGTGACAGTGAGGGAACTGTGTGGTGTATCTCCGCCGGTGGCAGGTCCACCCGTGGCCAGAAGGATTGGGTCACATCATGCTGTAATGATAATCGGACCGGCCAATATGGGTTCACCAATTGGTATGGTGTTGATATATATCCCAAGACCGGACCCTACGGAAGGCCAGACCCCCTTGCTAAGTCCATTCAACCTGGTGGGATCATCACCTTCAACCTGACCGTTGAGAACACGGGTTTTGGAATTTTAGCGGGTTTCAGGGACAAGATCATGGTTGAGCTCGATCAGGAGTCAGTGAGAGAGGGTTGGTCTGCTAAGCTGATCCTTCCTCCGGATGAGGGGATCTTCAACCCCGATTATGTCATGCTCGCATCGCTACAGACAGCACCTGTGAGACTCGAGATCACGGCACCATGGGAGGGGAGGATTGGTGAGATGGCGAGGGTCAACATTACCGCGGTATCAACAGGTGACCCGAAGGCCTGGGATAAATGCACTACCCTGATAATTCTGGACCTCTATGTGGATTTCGAACTATCCTATCTCAAGCAACCTTCAGCAGACCCACTGGACCCGCTTGTGGGTCAGAAATGGGATAAGGTCGATCCGGGCACCTACAGTAATTATACGCTCAGCGTTTTGAACAGAGGTAATCTCAACGACACCTACGAGATCTCGCTCCTGCCACCTCCTATCGAAGCTGGCTGGAACTGGAGCTTTGTGGAAACGGGCACTCTCAACGCGACTGTCAGCCTATCCGCGCCTCTCTTTAACGAGTTTGGAGGGGTCTCCGGTGCCACATTAACAGTCCAGGTTCATTGTCCGGAAAATGCCTCCTATGGTGAACCACAGTCGGTCACGGTAGAGGGAACCTCACTATTGAGTCTGGAATCGGATATCGAGGATATCGTGAAGACGGATACCATTGTTCTCAATGTTACCAAAGTGGTAGATATCTTTGCGTATGCTGAAAATGATTCAATTGAGCTAAGGCCATTTGAGGCGGGGACACTTGATATCTGGATCGGGAACAACGGCAATGCCAGGTATCTCGAGGTACTTGTGAACGTTAACAATAAGGCTTCGGGTTTTGATGTAAGGTATCCTTCCGATCCTGTGGGTATTTTCGGGTCTGAGCTGACACACGTTGTCATAAGCGTAAAGACTCGCGAAATCGAATTTGATAGGGATATGATCGTTGAAATAGAATATTGTTTTGACGTGAAGGTGGAACTTCACATCAGGGTGAGGGTCAATGCCAGTTACTACGTCAATGCGAATCTACTGACAGGGCAGCCCATCGAAATTGAACATGGAAGATCGGGGTCTGCCATGGTCAAGATATGGAACAATGGCACCGAAAAGGAGGTTATCGACCTATCATATCTGGGGGACGATAGGATCTCCGTCTATTTCATGTTCGAGGAATTTGAGGTTCAGAACATCACACTGGACCCCTTGACCTCCTGTTATATCAACGTCAAGGTATTCACCGAAAGATATGCATGCCCTGGCCCCGTTGATCTGATGGTCTTTCTGTACATTGATGAGTGGCACAATCTGGGCGTACCTGTAGATATTGTGATATTGGATAGTCCGCTCATACACCTGGGGACGTACGAGGATGGTGAGACCATCGAGATGGATTCGGGGCCGGGGGAGGAGAACTCCTTCATTACCTACGTCCAGAACAACGGGAACACTCCGGAGGTCGTGTCGCTATGGATCGGCGAAAAGATCCTCGAATATGGGGCTCATATGTCTATCCCAGATAGCTGGGTCGGTGGTTTCACGGGGATCTCAAGAAGTAGAAACGGCGAGATGAGCGGATTGGTCACAACAGATAGGATGATACATGTCTCCGATCTCAAAGAGGATGGCTGGTTCGACCTGAAGGCGGAGATAAACACCAGCGGCGTTTATACGGGCTATGTGGACCATCTTACCATTTTGATCAACCCTGGAGATATCCTTTGGGTTGAAGTTACCCTGATCCATGATGACAATTATGCCCTTTCCAGGATGGTGAACGATTTTCAGGTCTGGTTATACTACAATGGTGAACTGCACCCCGAGGTCCTTGATGCGAGGGTAAACATGTTCTACGCTGACTTGGAGGTGGAGGATGAGTTCAGGATGACCGCCCGGTCGGGCGTTGAGATCGAGAAGGCGGTAGCGGGTGAGAGTTTCAAATTGGTGTTCTATGTGACAAATATTGGAAACTGGGTCAGCCCACAGACGGGGATCAAGATGAGGATCGACGGGATATTTTTCGGATACCTTGATCTGGAAAGCATGAACCCCGGAGATATTGTTGAGATATCGATCTCACTTGAACTGGATGTGGGAGATCATACCATACAGATTGATGTAGACCCCGAGAACAAGGTGGTCGAGATCGAAGACCAGTTCAATACGGGTGGATCGAACCAGAGCAATAACATCGCCGTGTTCGATCTGGTGGCTTCCGAACCCAGCGATAAGGGTTTGGATAAGGTTAGTATGAATGTTATAGCAGCAGTTTTAATGCTATTAATGGCAATCGTTTCACTGGTTGCAATGCAGATGATATTATCCCGAAAGAAGGACAGAAGAGGGGAGCCCATGGATCAGGATCTGAAAAAAAATGACATCCTCGGAGATCAAGGTTTCAAAGGCCGTGAGGAATAGGGCTCAATATCCCATCATCAATATCGGTATCTCTTCACGATAAGAAGTATCAGGATAGTGGAGAGGACCACGCCCAGTATCCCGAGAGATGGTACGGACTCCTCTACCGGTGTGTAGGTGGGATCCTCCTCGATGACCTCTTCCACGTCCTCGTCGTTAGCAGGTTCCTCCAGGGGGGCCTCCGGTTCTTCCTCTGGCACTTCTGGGTCCTCCTGAGGCTCCTCTTCAGGATCCTCCGGCTCGGGTTCGGGTTCTGGATCCGGTTCTTCGGGCTTTTGGATCTCCATCACCACCTCCAGGTACAGCTCGAGTGTGTCCGGCTCACATGTTTTTCCTGCATCCTCCGCCTGTTTTGATCTCACCTGAACGGTGATCGTGTATCTCCCCGTGGAGGCGCCCTCATCAACATATGCCAGGAGGGATAATTCCACAGACTGATTCTCCGGAACAGAGACGATATCATCCGGTATCTGGATATCGATATGATCGTTGGCGAGATCATACTGGTCGAGCACTTCAATGATCATCTCATCATTACCGTTGCCATTGTTGATCACATCGACGACGAACTCCGCATATCCTCCCTTTTCCGCTTCCATGATTGGTGTGGAGGTGTCCAGATCACAGTCGTAATACTGGGCGACATAGATCAAAGCTGTGACCTCGTCCACGGATCCGCTCATTGTTCCCGGGCTGTAATACCAGGTCCCACCGATGATCAGATTACGCTGCAACGTATGAGTTGATCCCTGTGGAACCTGAACGGTGATCGCGAAATCCCTCTCGGTTTGGCCCTTGGTAAAAGGTAGAGCAGGTGGATCGGTGCACGCCCAACCGCCTGCGTCTGCCTCAAGTTCCACAATGAGCTGCTGCACAGCAGGAGACCATGGAGCCTGTGCAGTGACAGTTCCCGTGAACGTAACGATGCCGTCCTGATCTGGGCCCACATATGCTGTCATCTTCTGCTGAGCAAGCCTTATACTGATAACAGGGGTGCCGACAGCTTCCACATCCTCATCGATGGAAACGATAATACCCAGAGATCCAATGATAAGTATTCCCAGCACCAACAGAAACGAGATCTTTCCTCCAAACATGCGCTCTCCACCGTATGCATATATGGAAGGATAGATAAAACTTATCCATTGATCCGATCAGATGGAAAAAACATCAAGATCGTTGGCGAAGGCGATCTCGCCGTCGTATCCCTCCCGTATGTCCCCAATAATGTCCTCCGGTGTCGTCCCCCACAGAAGCTGATGATAGAGGATCAAGAGCTTTGGCTTAACCTCTCCCGCTATCTCCGCCAGCTCCTTTGAAGATGTGTGGGACGCCTTGTGATACGCCTTCCACTTATCGGACCGGTTCCGGAACCCTTTGTGGGAATACACCTCGTGTATGAGTATATCGCACTCCCCGTATCGGGACGCGGAATCAGGTGTCGGTCTGCAGTCCCCCGATATCACGATCGTCTTCTCTCCGGTCTCGAACCTGTATCCGAATGAGTGGTCCCACATCCCGTGTGTCGTGGGTATAGCCGACACCTTTACGTTGGTGTCCTGGAAGATCGGGCCCCCCCTTACCTCTGTTACATTGGCTTTGTAGCCCACCCTGTTCCCCCTCTCCAATCCATGTATCCTGATGTGGATGTCCTTCTCGTACGCCTTGTGGATATGCTTCACCATATCCTTCACGCCGGGGGGACCGAATATCTTCAGCTTCCGATCCCTCTCCATGACCCAGGGGGTGAAGATCAGGTCAGGGAGCCCCACGGTGTGGTCCGAATGGAGGTGCGTTATGAAGAGATGTCCAAGGTTCCTCGCCTTCAATGATGTGATGCCGGAGTTGTAGGCCGACGTCGCCCTCCTCACGACCCCCGGACCGCAGTCGACCAGATACGGGGTCCCGTTGACTATTATCGCAGTGGAGGGCCCCGATCTATCGGGATCGGGGCTGGGGGTCCCCGTCCCCAGCATCACTATTACGTTCCCATCGATATTATCCGAACCCATACAGCGGATAACGGAGGTCCCTTTGATATCGTTTTTCCTCCCACCGGCGCCAGAACCGGGTGATGGTTGGGTGCGACTCCATTATGACATTTGAAATTAACCGTAACATATTAATAAAAACGCCCTGGATTACATGGGTATCGGGCGGGAAGATATCGTTCAGGTTATGGTGGTGTCCCTTTTCGCCCAATGGAAGTGATCCCATGAGGAAAACCTGCTTGCTCCTTGTATTGGTTCTGCTTTTTTCAATGGCCGTACCGATGTATTCCGTTGGTGTAGAGGCCCCTGAAATCGAGGTTACACGGTCCAGAGGTCCCGGTGATTACATTAACTTCACCTACCTCGAGAACGGAGGGCACGGTTCCACCGCATATCGTGT
>JAUVLN010000085.1 GCA_030600725.1 Thermoplasmatota archaeon
CGCTGTTTGAGATATTGCCTTTGCAGTCGGGTGACAGGTACACTCCTGTACCCAGGTTATTGTTGATGTCCATGTCCCAGAGGTCGTATGTGGCTCCCTCATCCACCCATATCCCTCCCATGGAGTTGAGGGTCACATCCGTATCGTTGGCGGTTATCGTGGTGTTTGGCTCCGAGTAGATGCCGTATCCGTCGCAGCTCCCCAGGCCCATCTCCTCAATCCTGACCTTCACACCCTCCGACAGATATATGCCGTCAAGGTCCATGTTGGTCACGTCGGTCCTGCGCAGGAGCGGAACCCCCTCCGCATCCCAATTCTTCATCACGATCCCGTGGCCCGGGCCGTAGGAGATGGTGGATCCTGTTAGTGCCATTTGAGCATCCGTGCCGGACTCGATATCTATGATCAGCCCTCCCATTCCGTCTTCCCTGTTGTACAGGTCACGTGCCGTGGAGCTCATAACTATCTGGTCAAGTGAGATGTTCAGAGTGTCATCCGGATCCCCTTCGATCAGGATCCCGTATTCCGTGTAATTGTATATGGTGATGCCGTTCATGACGATCTCAATATCCCCGATCTCGTATCGGTCGGGCAGGATGATATGGGCCCCATATGCGTCCGCATCAATGCTGGACTGGTCTATTTCGAAAAGCGTTCCGTCCCCGTAGATGCCGTTATGGCAGTTTTGTATGACCAGATCGTTTCCCTGGACCCGACCGCCCTGGGAAAAGAGGGCGATGGCACCTGTTCCGTTGATGTTCTTCAGGGTGACATTCTCCAGCTTGGTGGTTCCCCAGTCCCCCTCTGGTTCGAAGGTGTGAATTATACCTCTCTGGGTCAATTCCTGGCCTTCTATCGTCATGTCCTCCAATGTCAATGTTGTGTCTATCAGTTTGATAAGTTCGTTGGATAGATACGTGGAACTCCCCGAGCCCAGTTTCAGATCGGAGACCCTCACAAAGCCGCTTGAGTTCACCCTGATGAAGTGGGTTTTCGAGTCAGCGATCGTAACATTGTCGATCAGGACCGAGTCCCTGTTCATCCGCCCCCAGGTATTTACTACAGGGGTTCCCGCCTGCGGATCCGCGTCCTTATCGCCGAAAAGCGGACTGGAGATGAAAGCACTGCCCTTCCCTTCTCCGGCGGATGACCAGTTGATGAAAAGCATTTCCGATCCCGTCATGGTGCTGAGGTTAACGGAGATCTCATCCCCGTGGGTCCAGTTCTCGAACGTCACGTTCTTGATGGGAGTGAATGTGGAGAGGTCCTGAAACGACGTATTATGATATGTCACGTATAGTGAGGAATCATCATCTCTCGAGTCCACGAAATGGGGCAGGACCATATAGGCCGAGCCCCAATCCGTTATGTGTAATAGGCTCGGAAGCGTCACAACATATGATGCTTCGCTCCCCTCGGCATAGAAAACCCCGGTTCCATCCAGCGAACCCGGTGTCCATACGGCGGCATCGATAACATCGATGCCGATATCCGGGGAACCGGTGATATCAAGGTCCGAAAGGGTCACCGGTCCTGGCCCATATGTGTGATCCAGATCGACAATGATGCCTCCCGTGTAACCTCTGAAATCAAAGGAAGAATCCTGTATGGAATAACCTCCCCTGTTCACCCTGACGTGCTGTGTAAGGTCATTGAACTTACAGTTGTCGATCCTTCCGGAATAGAGGTCGAATATGGGCTTCGGGCTCGATGCGCTCCTGTCTGCCGTTATCCTGGTGTTCAGGAAGATCTGCGTTGACCCGATCACCCCTGTGAGATGGTACGATCCTCCAAGAGTGGAGACGCTGGAATGGTATGTCCCGGTGGATACATTCCAGGTACCCGAAACATTCAATATCGAATTATTCTCCACATGAATGTAAGAGCCCTCTTCGATGAATATGACCGAGCAGTTGATCATCTTGAGCGTGTATCCGGATCCCACGGTGACATTGTCTACCAGGAGCGATTGGGAGGAGTAGTAAGTATTGGTCGTCAGTGTGGTGTTTACAAGGAATATTGAGATATTCATGGCTCCCTCAAAATAGCCGACATTATCATCGCTGTCGATGGCCGTGATGTTCAATACGTGGGTCCCCCGGGAAAACGGCATGGTGATGGCTTCACCGTTCCAGAAGGTCGATGTTCCTTCGTCCCATGTGTATGTGGTGTTATCACTTGAGAAATGTGAGTGACCATCAACATCATCCACAATTGTGATGTTGAATTCCCCTCCCCCCTCAATATAGTAGGTCCCGTTCAGGGTCTCCAAGAGGGTATCGTTGAAACCAACTATCGAGACCACGGGATCATTGGGGGGCGCTCCCGTCATAAGATCATCCGACCCCTCCGTCCGCGATGCCAAAGTATACATGGACGATAGCAGCAAAACGGCGATGATCAGGAATGAAAGCTCTTTGATCATAGTTCTATCTTTTGACCCCATCGGAACCTTTCTATCTTCTTTCATGTCGAACCTCCCTCTGATCTAAGATGAAAACCTTACGATTACAATGTTCATACAGGTAAAGCCAATCTTAATCATTATGGCCCTATTTTAATTATGGGGTCAAAGATGCGGATAATTGGAATATTTGAAAAGGTGGCTGGATACCCCTATTTTTTCTTCTTCAGCCGCCTCATCTTGTTGTATCTCGGGAGATAGAGCCGGTACAGGGATGTAAGAAGGAATAGTGAGGAGTAGGCGGAGAATACGAGCAGGATCATGATCAGCAGGATGAACTCCCTGATGGATGGGATGTTTATCAGGAACACCGCCGTCAGACCCATCACCATCGTCGTGGTGGATTCAATGAACGACCAGCCCGAGGTCTCCGTGGCGTACCTGACCGAATCCAGCGAGAAGTTCTTCTCCCTGATCCTCTCCGTTATGTGGATGGCGAAGTCGACACCTATGCCGATAATGATCGATCCGATGAGGGCGGTGAAGAGATTGAGATCTCCCGAGAACATGCTCTCCCCCGGGGCGATCATGTCTCCTGTCTCTCCCACCATCCAGATCGCGAAATACTGCCAGAATACCACCACGATCACCGGAAACAGCGTTATCAGCGATATCCTCCATGAGCGGAACACCAGGAAAAGGAGTAGAAACACCATGATGAGGGCCATCAACGTGGATTGATTGGCGTTCTGCAGAAGCACCTCGTTGATCGTAACCAGCACCGCGCCGAACCCGGAGAGCGGCGATGCGGACTCGGCCCCCTCTTTTGCCGTCATGGTGTAGTATCTGTCGATGGCCTCGTTCACGTCGTCAACGGCCACCTCGGTCTGGATGATGTCCATGTTGGGCATTGTGAGGTAGATGATCGTTTTCGAATAGTCGTCGTTGATCAGCATCCCCCGCAGCTCCTGCCCCATGGAGTTGTAGAATACGTTGATAAGGAATATTTCCACCGGCTCGCCCAGTGCCACATTAAGTGCAGGGCTGTTCGGGGCGTTCTGCAGGGCGTGCCAGAAGCTCTTCCCGATCACGTTGTTGTGTATGTAATCGTCGAAGATCTTCCAGGGTTCGGTGCCTATAATACTTCCGGTGAATGCCTTGAGGAATTCAAGAAGCTGTTGGTAGTAGAGCGTGTCCGTGAAATCCGGTATCTGGATCATCTTCATGATCTCCACGATGGAGACCGCCTGCACATTGTCGATACCCGTATCGTTCCCTCCAGGGCCGTTGAGCTCGCGCATGAGAAGGTTTATATCGTACAGGACCCCGGAATCCTTCATGCTTCCATCGATACCATCATCTTTTCCATCCATGTCCTCGTCGATCGAGGGTTTTCCCCGGATGAGCAGCAGTCCGATCTGTCCGGAATCGAAGGTATCGGACTGCTCTCCCATCTTCTGGACCACCGGTTCGTCGTCGGGGGACAGCGCCATGTAGTCCATGTTCGCCTCGACTATGGAGAATCCGCCAACGGAGATGCCCGTTCCGGGGATCTCCGACATGGGGGCCAGGGCGAAGGAGAGGACCGCAAGCAGTACGCCACCCACGATCAGCTTCCTGCTGTGCCTGAGAGGAAGGTCCCCCAGCTTGAACTTGCCCAGCCTGCTCTTCTTCTTCTTCTTTCCGCTCTTTCTCATCCTGCCGGTGATCTCGTCACCCTTGACCTTCCTGTAGTTGGTCCAGATCACAAGGGAGGGTGTCAACAGCATCGTCGTGGCGTAGCAAGCCAGGATGCCCGTTGCAAGGCCGAAACCGAGTACCTTCATCGTAGCCATATCCACGGTCAGCATGGCGCCGAACCCGAATGCGGTGGTCATGGCGGAAAGGAAGATCGCTTTTCCCGTTGTACGGAGGGCCACCCTGATGCGTTTTTCCTTATCCGCGACCCCCTCCTCCTCGGAGTACCTGTTTGCGATGTAGAGGCCGTAGGCTACCCCCAGCGCGATGATGATGGGTGCGACCAGTACCACCTGCGGAGTAAGTACGGGCAGGAACCACCCCATCATCCCGTAGGCGATTATCAGCGCGAACAGCACGGGTATCAACGTGATGGGCCAGATCTTCCAGGTCCTGTGGAATATCAGCAGGGATGCCGCCACAAGGGCGATCGCCCAGGGGAGGATGGTCCTCATCTCCAGCATGGTCCGGTCCGATATCATTCTGGCAAGCGGGGTCGGTCCCGTCAGCGTCATTCTGCAGTGAACCTCTCCCCCCTCGTACCTCTCCATCCACCGGTCGGTCGTATCCTCCGATCCGGGCCTGACGCCGGGGTCCACGAAATAGGGTTCGATCTTTTCGTTGATATCGGTGATCAGCTGTCTCTGGTCCACGCTCTGGGATAGGCCGATCAGGACCAATGCCGAATCGTAGATCCCGTCCCCGTTGACATCCGCGACCAGGGAGGTAAGGTTCTCGGGGCCGATCTCGTAGAAGATCCGATCCAGGAGGAGCTGGTCATCGGGGATCGAGTAATTACCCGGGATATCGGGGTTCAGATTCTCCGTTATTATCCCTCTTGTCTCGTTGCTGATGGCCTCGTAGACCGCGTTTGGGGCCTGGTGCATCGTTTTGATAAGGGCCGCGATCGAATAACTGTAGATGACACCGTCGTTCACGCCCTTGTCGGTCTTATCCGGATTGAGCGTGTCCTCGAGGTCGGAGATCTCCTTCAGGACCTCCACATCGGTGATATTGGTCTCATCCGTGGGATCGAACTTGTTGTTGGTCTCGACGAAAATATTGGCAAGGTCCGTGGACCAATCCTGATTCATCTCGAGGAGGACCAGTTCAGCGTCAGATCCGCCCGGCAGATATACCTCGAAATCTGCCCTGATATTCTCCTGCATTGCAAGCTCGGGATCGTTACCGGCGATCTTCTCCCTGAGGTATCCGGGGCCGGCCACACCATAGTATCCTATCAGGAGGGAGGCGACGATGGTCAGAACGAATACGGTCTTTCTCCACCTGAGGATCGTCTCCATGACGGCCTCCGCAGGCCTGCTCTTGAACATTCGCTGGGAGTACTCCTCTCCCCTGTCGTCCAGCTTCTTGAGCTTGACCCCGGTCTCTTTGAAGAGAACCCTCGCCTTTTCGGAATATTCCGGGGCCCGTGTTCCGATCCGGGAGACGACCCGATCCAGCGTTTCCTCTACGTCATCCGTTGCCCGTCTGTCGGGGTCTTGAGGGTCCGTGTTCCGACCATCCCTCCTACCCCCTCCAGTATCTCCGCCTTCATGCCTGGCCAAGTGTACACCTTTACGATTGATGGTAACGGTGCTCTAAATCCCTTTCATGATAGATATAGTTGTGGAAAAAGGGCGAATGGACAGGTCATCCGTGTTCCCGGAACGCGGTCATTCCACATTCTTTATGGCGGCCTTTGCATAGAAATATCCTATGCCGATCGATATCAGGATGCCCACGATCAGGCCGATGGCCACACTAATCTCGGGGGTCCCTTTATCCATGAGCTTCGGGGCGAGATCAAACATAAAAAAAAGCGCAACGACGATTGGTATGACCGGTATGGACCACAGTATTGAACTGTAGAAGAACCAGACCCCTGATCTGATGAGCTTCCCATCCTTTTCTCGGGTCTGTTCGGATCTTTTCATCTTCATGGCCGGTACCACCTGCGAAGGAGAGTGTACTTTTACCCTCTTATATATATTTAACGACAATTGGCGGGGAACTTACATGCAGTATCTGCCGCTTTTCAGGTCGATATCGGACCCCATCATGCCGGGATCCATCTCGATGCTCCCCTCATCCATCTGCTCCATGTTGACGATGATCTCCACAAGCATATTGACCATCTCACGAAGCTCTCTTACCTCGGTCCTGAGATCCTCGATCCCCTTGATAACCTTCTCTTCACCTTCACTCATGAGATCACACCATACCCCTCCACATGGAGACTATTACCAAAACTATCCTGGTCTACACCTGCAGGATTTGAAGTATTCCCGTCGTGTATTTAGTTATTTTGGTAATGCATGGCCTGGATTGGGCGTTACTATCGTTCGTCAGGGATAATCGTCATTTCTATATAATCGGTGCATGATGGGGGAGTGGTGAGAATATGGTTGGAGAGACCCTGTCCGTGGAGGTGATTCAGAAAAGGCATGAGAGGCACGATGTGGCAGGCAACCTCTCGCTTATCGAGAACTCGGTCAGGGATTCGACTGCCGATTTGATAGTATTTCCGGAGATGTTCCTCACCGGATACACCATTGGCGATGACGTATTTCAGCTGGCGTTGGAAAGCACTTCACCTCTCTTTGATCCCCTGAAGAAGATGCTCTCGGAGACCGGTAAATACGTGGTCCTGGGTTTCCCCGAGAGGTCGCCGGAGATAAGGGGGCAGGTATTCAACTCCGCCGTCGTTATCGGCCCGGACGGGGTGATGGGCACATACCGGAAATCACATCTGGTGGATCTCGGACCCTTCGAGGAGTATTCGTACTACACTCCCGGGAACTCACTGCCGATATTCGAGATAAAAGGGATGAGGTTCGGGATCATTGTATGTTATGATATATTCTTCCCGGAGCTTACAAAATACTATGCACTGAACGGGGCTGACTGCGTCATCTGCATATCGGCGTCCCCCTCCGTGACACGCGATCTCTTCGAGATGCTGATGAAGGCGAGGGCCGTGGAGAATACGATCTATTTCGTATACGCCAACCTGCTCGGCTTCGACGGGAGGATGGATTTCTGGGGCGGTGGGGCGGTTATCGATCCAAGGGGAAAGGAGATCGCCAAGGGGCCGTATTTCGAGGAGGGGGAGGTTATCGCGAATATCGATCCCAGGGTCATCGAGCTGACAAGAAAGCTCCGCCCAACCCTCAGGGACACAAGGGCCATACCGCTTGAGAAGCTGTACAGACCCCCTGATTTCGAATGAGGGCCCCATACTGATGCGCCAAAAAACGCTGACTTTTTATAGATGAATGCATCTTTGTTCTCCGATCGGGTAATATGATGGGCTTTTTCAAGAGAAAGTCACATGCGAGGGTGGAGTTCGAGCCCGCAGGGGTGAAAGAGAGCCTCATCGAGATGAAGGACCTCTCCGAGCAGATAATCGACCTCTCGTATGCGGCGATAATCTTCGACAGCAAGGACATCGCCGAGGAGGTGGATGGGCTCGAGGAGAGGCTGGACGAGCTTCTCTATTCCATCCGGATCAATCTTCTGATGGCCGCGAGGAACCGCGAC
Organism: Thermoplasmatota archaeon; assembly: GCA_030600725.1. Taxonomy (GTDB): domain Archaea; phylum Thermoplasmatota; class Penumbrarchaeia; order Penumbrarchaeales; family Penumbrarchaeaceae; genus JAGLEG01. Next base: position 7,685 of record JAUVLN010000085.1, read on the forward strand.
GATGCGGAGAAGCTGTCGGGTATATTGCAGGTTGCCTCCGCAGCGGAGCAGATCGGTGACGCCTCCAGGGACATGATCCGGCTTCTTGATGAAGATGTGGAGTTCCGTCCCTTCGCCCCGTTCTTCCTAAAGGGGGCTGACGAGAAGATATGGGCGCTCAAGGTCCTGGAGGGGTCGGACATCGTCAACAGCCGTATCGGGACCCTTTCGATAGAATCGGAGACCGGGTCGAGGATCATAGCGATCAAGAGGGGGAACAGATGGCTGTACGAGATAGAATCCAGTAATAGGATCAAGGAGGGGGACACCCTCATTGTAAGAGGGGTGGAGGATGGATTGAACGAACTTTCAGCCTATGCAAAGGGGGTGGCCAGATGGGGCGAGTACAGGAGGTAGAGGACCAGATGAACGAGGTGATGAACCTCTTTCTGGAGATGAAGGATACCTCCGAGCTGATGGTGGACCTTGCATACAGTTCGCTACTGTACAATAACAAGGATATCGCCGCCGAGGTCGAGCACCTTGGGGACAAGGTTGATGAGATGTCGGGTCGGCTCAAGA
>JAUVLN010000231.1 GCA_030600725.1 Thermoplasmatota archaeon
AGATATTCGAGATAGATAAGATCCACCGCCTCATCATAATAGAGCATGCCGCCCATCTCGACGTGATACGATATCTCAAGGTCTGTATAATTGCTTGTGTCCATGGACATTGACGTGATATTCTCCCCGCAGACGAGGTCAAGGGAGTAGGGGTAGGATGGAGGATACAGGCCGTTGGTCCCGATGCCAAGAGAGAGCGTATCGTTGTCCCATCTGGTCGTGTTCAGCTCCGTCGTTGAGAAACCTTCCGCAAACAGCACCCTATCCTCCAGTTCATAATCCAGACGACCATGGCCCATATTCTCCACGGATATGTTGAATAGGTGCTCCTCTCCGGTTCTCCACCAGATCTCCATTGTATCCTCGGGGTCAAGGATCATATCCGGGTCAGAATGGACCTTGATCCTCTCCTCCAGGAGGTTGTTCCACGTTATGGACTCGTTCTTGTTCTCCACCCTGATCCCCACGGTGTGCCATCCGTCGTTAAGGGGTGTGAAGTTCATTCTGACAGCTTTCGTATCTCCCGATATCAAGGATGTAATGAAGGTCGAGTTCATCTCCACCCCATCCAATTCAAGGGTGACATTGATGCTTGATAGGTCGATGGATCCGGAATTACTGATAATGGACTCCACGGTCCAGTTCACTCCAGCGATCCCCGATCGGTCCACTTCGATGGAATCCACGCATAGATCTGCCATTGTGGCGTTGATCCGTATGCTGGAGATGTAGGGCCTGTGATCATGTCTGGTGATGGTTACCGTTATATCGCCCGCCTGGAGCCCATCGACCGTAATGTTTGCGGTCCCGTTCCTAATGCCCTCCACTCCTAGTATCGTATGGTTTCTGGAGATACATACCGTGGCGTTCTCCACCGCTGAATGGACCTGTACGAGGGTCGTACCCATTGGAAGATAGGAGGCGTGGGATGCGTTCAGGTCCATCGGCTCGGAGGTCCGGAGCTCCATGGTGGGGTCGCCGAGGTAGTGGAACAGCTCATACTCCAGGTAATCTATGCCCCAGGGGTCCCCCCAGGTGGCGGACATGAAGTATTTGGCGTAGTTCAGGACCTCTCCCATCCTGAAAAGAGGCGTGGCGTTCCCCAGCGTCGTGTTGAGGGAAGGGAACATCGCATCGTACAGCCCCTTGTAAAAATAGTCATTGTGTCCCGAATAGCTCACCCTGGTCGCGGCCACGACCCCAACCGCTCCGCCCCCTTTCTGGTTGATCAGATGCTCCGCAAAGGACTCCTCGGAAGGGCTGAAGGGGCCATCAGAGGTCTCATTGTCGAAGTAACCGGTAAGGCAGTTGATGGAGTAGACAACTGGAAGCAGGTCCCCGTTATGCAGGCCCCTGACATCGGAGGAGGTGAATTTCGGTTTCCCCCATCCGCCCGTCCCCCCATGGTCCCTGTGCGTTATCAGGAATGAGCCATCGTGAAATGCATCGGAGATATTCGAAGAGGAACCGGCCCATTCGAAACCATTGCTTCGGAGCAGTTCTGGAGGGATCGACTCCCCATTGGAGTAGGTTCCCAGGTTCCAGTAGAGGGGATTGACACTGCTCTTCGCATAAAAGATCCGTGATGCATTGTATCCAAGCGAGTTCATGAAGGAGTAGGCCTCCTCGGAGGTCTGGGCGAACCGCCTGTCCGCGTAACCATCGTTGTTACTGTCCTGAAAGTAGGCGGCGAGCGTCACGTTATCGTAGAATCCGCTGTGGTGCGGTGGGGTTCTCTCGTAATCGATCACCTTGCTTACGATCATCTGTGCCTGGGATGCATTGTTGGCAGGGATCCTCCCGGTGAATATGTCCGGAACATGATCGGATCCACTCACCGTGGCATAATATAGGTCGGTCCCCGTGAGCGCCCTGTCGTAGGGATGGCCTTTCATGTAATTGGTGGGAACGAGGTCCGAATCCCCCATGAAAAGGACGTAATATGGCCTTGGATCGAAGTTCTCATAGGTGTGGAGTATGAACTCCCGGATCTGCTCCCGATCATGCCCTATCTGGTCAAGATCGTATACCCTAGTCTCGATCCCCATCTGATTTTTCCATCCTGCAAGGCTCATGGAGGCGTTGAGAAGGTCGGGATGTGATATGATGATGTAATCGCATCCATTTCCATTACGGGCATTGTTGGCCGCAGGCGCATTCACATGATCGAAGCTGTCCCAGTTGGAGAATATCCTTGGATAGATATTAATGAAAGGTGAGTTTGCATCCACTTCTGGCAGGCGATCGCTGTTCCACGAGAGCTCCACATGTATCTCCGTGGCCCAGGATACCTTCCCGGAGCCCTCCCGGATCGATGCGGGGGTCACCTGTAACATCCTGAATGGGACGTCCCCCATCATACCCGAGTGCCCTTTCAGCCGGTCATTCGGGTATCTCATGGGGGACGTATAGTAATCCTCATCAATGATGAAAACGGAGGGCTCCACACCAGTAAGGTCGGGTGAGGCCTCCTGCAGGGGAAATATTGGCCCCAGATCCATGTCGATGGATGATACAATAGTGATGCCGGAGGGCCCAGCGGGAACGGCAAGAGGGATGTTGATCGCTGGAAGCATGGGCTTTCCCGGAGATCCCGAGGGCATCGAGCCATCGAAGGTCAGTACCGCAAATATCTCCTCCTTCATTTCAACAGCATGAGCCGAAGGCGGGCCGAAACGGAGTTCGACGATCAGGGAGTTCGGGCCAGTTCGGATCAGATTCATCTCGAACTCGCCCTCCTCCAACTCCGATAAGATCTGCTCCTCGAACTTCAGGCCCTGTTCCTCTGCACTGTTGGCTGAGATGAACGGCAGAAGGATAAAGAGTGTTGCGATAGCGATCGTTATTCCTTTTCCAATGCTCATAATGGCGCATCCGAACGGGGATGTGATCCCCGGTTATTCGATCATTCGGTTTGTGATATTTAATGTGTCCCATGTCAATATTGATGGATGTGTGGGACAGAGGAAGGAACTACTGGGAAGAATGCATGAAAAGCATGGGGGCAGAGCCATAAGAGAGATCCAAAACCGAGAAAGTTTGAGTCATTATAATGTGCACTCCAATATATTGCATCTCATTATTCTATCCATTCTTGAGATACCTGAACGTGGGAGGAATACCCGAGTTCCTGAAAATGGAAGACCCCTATGAACGCCAAAGGGAATACATTGATCAGGTGCTCTTTCGAGATATCATGTACAGGTACGATCTTCGGAACGAGAGGCTCCTTCGAGAAATGGCCCGATATCTGATGACGCACTCCTCTTCAAGGATCTCGATCTCTCGGATGAACAGGACCTTTGGCGTATCAAAGAATACGATCATGGATTATCTCTCCTACCTGGAGCAGGCATACCTCATCCATCAGATGAAAGAATATAACAGCTCTGCCAAGGAGATGATCCGAAGGCCTTCGAAGATATACTCGTTGGACCCCGGGCTGGTCAATTCCCTCATGACGGGCGGTTATATCGATTCTGGCATGATGCTCGAGACAGTGGTATATCTGCATCTGGTGATGTCCGGTTCGGAGGTTTACTACCACATCGACGCATCCGGGGGTGCGGAATGTGATTTTCTTATAAGGAAGGATCTATCGATCGTGGATGCGATACAGGTGACAGGAGACCTAAAAGACCCGAGGACATTCAGGAGGGAAGTGAATGGCCTTATCAAAGCGGTCAAGAGATTTGGGCTGAAAAAAAGGCAGGATGCTGAATATAAATAGGGAAGGTTCCGACCTGATCGATGGAGTTGAGATCGCATACCAGTTGATCCCGGATTTTCTACTGGGCAGGTGAATTTTAATATTCAGCCGATCCGATCGATCCTGATTATAATTTAAACGAAATTTATATCAATGGAAACGCCCATATTGTAGTCGATGGAACCATTGCGTGATGGTAATTGGAGTGATTATTACCGGAGAGAACGGAACAGCAGGGATGTCGAGCTGAGGGACTCGGTTCGGGAGGTGTGGAACGTCACCGACGATGAGGGCCCCAGGGAAGTTCTGGAGAAGGGGGGCGCCCTATCGTTCCCCCATACACACATCAACGGCAGCC
>JAUVLN010000162.1 GCA_030600725.1 Thermoplasmatota archaeon
ACATCCTCCCTCTTCCTGATACCTTTCCCCATCACATCGGCCTTCACGAACAGAAGATAGGCGAGGATCACGATCAGAATGAACAGCAGTACAGCCATGATCAGAACCATTAGCAGATCGTTGCTCTCCTCCTCCGAGGAGGTCCAACGCTCCGGGTCAAGCGGATACTTATCCTTGCTGTCTATAACACCATCATCATCGGTGTCCGCATTATTTGGATCCGTTTCCCCCTCATCAACCTGGCCGTTCCCGTTCCGGTCCTCCTGGCCATCCAGGATGAAGTCCCCATCCGTATCCTCGTCCAGCGGGTCCGTGGACCATCCGTCCGTAGTGTCAAGCTCGATCCCATCGGTCAATCCGTCACCATCCGTGTCTGGATTGTTCAGATCTGTCTCTCCAAGATCCGCATCCCAGATGGAATTTCCATTCTTATCCTCAAAGGAATCGAGAAGACCGTCTCCGTCGGAATCGGCCATGGCGGGGTTGAGTACATATACCGTCCTGGTGACGGGAGGGGAATCATGTACACCGTCGAAACCAAGGACCTGCAGTTCATGGGTTCCTGTGGATACGTTATCGAGTGGGACCTCGATCAGGAAATTTCCCCCTGTGAATCCATCACCCAGGTCGAATACCTGATATCCTCCGCTGTCTATCCTTACCTTGATCCGGTATAATCCCAGATCATCCTGGATCGACCCCTCGATCTCCATCGTCCCCTCCTCGAATTGTTCCCCGTTCACTGGAGAGTACAGTTCAAGATCGGGGGGTGAATTGAGGGGATACATATCTATCTCCATGAACTCGATCGGATAGTAGAGCCTCACCGTCAGCATCTCATACCCCTCCGATTGGACCAGGATTTCGATCGGAAAGTAACTGATCGATCCGTCTGAAGTGTTGGAGTATGCCAGTATTATCACGGGTCCTGCGAAACCCTCCCCGTCTGCCTGGAAGGATCCTATCCAGGCTCCTGTCCTATCCTTGATATCTACTATCGCCCCGGGGATCCCGATCCCCGTTGTATAGTTCCTCACCTCCAACATCTGTACGACAAGATATCTTATCCTGGAATACATATCGAGGTATTCGATACCTTCCGGTGGGTGACTGTTTATGAACGTTATGGTTGTGATCTCATCCAGCGTCAACCCCGTGACCCCGCCCTCGTCATATGTTGAATTCCCTATCTGGACCCGCGAGTCAACACCATGAATGTGAGAATAACCGGAACCTTCGATATCACACCCTTCTATCTCGCCCCTACAACCCGCCATGTAAAATGTGGAGAAAAGGAAGGAACCACTGCCCTCACCATTGTCCTTCAGCGATGTCTGCGATATATGAAAATCGGATTCCCTGAGGTCGATCCCGCTTTCATCGTTGTCACGGATAGAACACATGAATAGTTCAATTGTGGAATTATCCGATTTGATACCATCCTTGAAACAGTCTGCCACCTCAACGTCGGAGAGATAAACATTGGAACCAACGATGGCCTGTAGTCCTATCCTCGACCCTGAGATCACACCATGGGTGGCTGCTAGATCGGAATCGGTTGTTAGGACCTGAATGTTGGTGGAGTTTACGCCTGTGGAGGATATCGAAAAGGAATCCATGTTCAGGACCGATTCGAATGCATAGATTCCCATGGATGGGGAGTTTCTTACGGTTATGCCGGATGCGGTTATCCCCGACCGCACCGACCTTAAACCCGTTCCCGATCCGATTATGTCAACATCAACGACCATCAAGGACTCCAGGTCCTGAGTCGTTATCCCATAGTATGTGGTATTCGATATGGTGGTCCTGGTTACATCGATGGTATTGGATGCGCCCAAAGGTCCACCCAGAACAAGTCCCGAGTTGTTCATATCATCGATGCTGCAGTCGGTTATCTTCAGGTCCGCTCCCATCCCCCAGATACCTTTCTCCGCCCCGGTTATCGTTACATTATTGAACGTTGAGGGAGTCCCCGGATCGCTCTCGGATACCACCAAACCCTTCCAATGCTGGCCCGGTGTAAACCGTTCCAGAATGATCGGTTCGTCTCCCGTACCATCGAATATAGGGGGACCGTGTAGCTTAAGACCCGAATCCCGATGGAAGAGAACTCTCTCACCGGGCCCAACATATAGTGGCGTGGAGGAGGGGACATCGATCATCCCCGAGACTATGAAATCCCCGCCTGAGGTTGTGATCTTTCCCTGGGCTACCAGATCGGTCAGCTCGATATAACCCGCAGGTATGGATCCGGCCCTGGTTGGAACTCCATCTATTGAAAATGATGATAATATCGAGAAGGAAAATGCGATCATGACGATTATTGAGATCACGAAACCCGTTGTGCTACCTGTCAAACCAGCCATCTTTCTTCTCATCAAATGCCCCCTGGGCTTTAACCGCTCCAAGTGGGTCATTCATCACACAGGATAAATAACCTTTACCCGACGAAGGTTGAACAGATCGGGATCTCATAACAGGATATGGCGTGCGGCCATGATAAATCCGGGATGGATTTATGTATCAATTACGCATACACTCGAATACGTCTTCATAAGCAGGGCAGAACGATCAAAGAGGTGTGACATATGGATAAGATAGTGGAATGTGTTCCCAATTTCAGTGAGGGAAGGGATAAGGCTGTGATCGAGGCTATCGCCGGGGCCATAAGATCGGTCGAAGGTGTGAAACTACTTGATGTGGACCCCGGGGCTGACTTCAACAGGACCGTGTTCACTTTCGTTGGAGAGCCGGAGCCCGTACTCGAGGCCGCCTTTCAGGCTGCAAAGGTGGGGACACGGCTTATCGATATGACCGAACATAAGGGTGAACACGCCAGGATGGGTGCGCTGGATGTATGCCCTTTCATACCCATCAAGGGGGTCACCTTCGAGGAGTGCACGGAACTGGCCAAGAGTTTCGGAAAGAGATACTGGGAGGAGCTGGGCATCCCGAGCTTCCTGTATGCAAGGTCAGCCCAGCGACCAGACAGGGTACGCCTTCCCGATATCAGAAAGGGCGAATACGAGGCGCTTTCGGAGAAGTTCAAGGATCCCAAATTCAAACCGGATTTCGGGGACCCGGTATTCCTACCAAAGAGCGGAACCACGGGAACCGGATCGAGAAACCTGCTCTTAGCATACAATGTCAATCTCAATACGAACGAAAAGTCCATTGCCGCATCCATCGCAGGAAAGATCAGGACCAGCGGAGTCCTCAAAAAGGACGAGAATGGCGAGAAGATCATCGGGCCGGACGGTAAGCCCGAGAGGATACCCGGCAGGTTCGAGGGCGTTCAGGGTGGTGGGATGATGTACAACGAGGATATCGCTCAGATCTCCATGAACCTGTTGGATTTCACGGTTACCAACATGAACGATGTGTATGAGGCGATCCGCGAGGAGGCACAGGCTCTCGGGGCCGATGTCACCGGTAGCGAGATCGTGGGCCTGGTCCCCAAGGAATCCCTTCTGATAGCTGGCAGTTTCTATGCGGAAAAGGGCGGGGCCACCACATCGGATGAGGAGGAACTGGTATACCAGGCGATCCGGGGATTGGGACTTTCGGACCTTTACGAGTTCAAGCCCGAGAAGAAGGTGATCGACTACATGGTCGTCGAGGATGGTCCCCTGGCATCGATGGGGATCAAGGAGTTCCTCGAGGAGCTCTCCTCAAATTCGCCCGCACCGGGGGGCGGTTCGGTTGCAGCACTATCAGGATCAATGGGTGCGGCCTTGCTTGAGATGGTATGCAACCTCACCGTGGGAAAGAAGAACTACGAGGATGCATGGGAGGAGATGAAGAGATCCGCCAAGGAGATATCCATCCACAGGACCAGACTTCTTGAACTGGTGGATGAGGACACCAACGCGTTCAACGACGTGATGAAGGCTTTCAGGCTCCCGAAGGAGACAGATGAGGATAAGGCGGCCAGGTCTGCGGAGATCCAGAAGGGATACAAAAAGGCCATAGACACCCCCATGGAGACCGCCCTTAAATGCATAGAGGTCCTTGAATCGGCCTTACCGGTTGCCGAGAAAGGGAACAGAAACTCCATCACGGATGTCGGCGTTGGAGCCGACATGGCTGCTGCGGGCCTTGAGGGGGCCGTGATGAACGTTAGGATCAATCTGGGATCCATCAAGGATAATGATTACGTTGAGGAAAAGGAGAATTCGGTCAGGGATATGATCACACGCAAGGTAGATCTGCTGTCCCGGATCCATAAGGAAGTGAATTCGAAGTTGTGATTTCGGAGGCGACCATATGGGAAAAATAGAGAGACTAACCAAGGACATAGACAAGATAAAAGCCGATATCCAGAAGTACGAGGACAAGATCCACGAGGCCAGGGAGATGCACAAGAAAGGGCGTATCGACAAGGATCAGTGGACAAAGGCCAAACACAAGTATCAGAGGAAGATCAGGGAGTGCAGGTCGACCATACACCACAAGGAGAAAGCCCGCCTCCATTACGAGAAGGAGAAACATAAGGAGGAGGATTAGACCTCCACCATTGCCCGAGGGAGGATCTGCCATGGGCCGAAAAGGATCGATCGAGCTGGAGACCTCCGAGATCAACTTCGTCATCGTCGGCCATCGGGCCGAGACCTCTCCGGATTTCCCACTTAACGACCTCTGTGGAGCCGCAGGGAGGTGGGACGGCCTGGCCAGATGCATCAATACGGCACTGCTTCTATCCCACGAGATCAGGAAGGACACGAATATCCACCTGATCCTGCTTGGGGGGAAGGACCCGCCCAAGATACTTTCGGTATCCGGTCACGATGTCAGATATCTCAATCCCGATGAAAGGTCCACGGCTGCGCTGATGAAGAAAGCCCTGAACCTTCCTCTATCCCCCTCCCTGAGGAGGCCTTTATGCCCTTCCCCGGGATTGAACATATCGAGAGGTGGACTGGATGAGTTCATCGATGGTATGGAAGGAAGGGCTTTTCTCCTGGATGAACATGGAGAGGATATTCACGACAACGAGGTTGCCGACCTGTTACTGAAGGGAGGCCCCCCTCTTTTCTTCTTCCTTTCCGATGACATGGATCTATCCGTTGAGGAGAGGGGTTCGGTTATGAAGGCCGTCCACGGAACGATATCGGTCGGCCCCAGGGTTCTCCAGGCACATCAGGTCGTGGCCGTCCTCAACAACATTCTGGACAGAACTCGAAATTAATAACGGGTCGCCGCCCGTATGTTAGGCAATTACCCGATATTTTCTTAAACCTCTAATAGCTTCCATGTAACATGAGATCAAGCAGTTCGATCAGCGAATTGGATTCCACCCGGGCGCTCCCCTTACTCCTGATTCCACTTCTACTTCTTACCTCGCTACCGGTAGAGGGCGTAGATCCCCAGGACTTTGAGACCATGACGCGGGATCAATATTACAGACGGGTCCAGATAGATAACGGGGCCACATATATCATCTCGGGGGGCATATCCCAGTGGGAATCGCTCAATGTGGGGATAATCGGAAGATCAAGCACCATCGTTACAAAGCTCCGAAACCAGATGGACATCCCTTTCAGGGACATCGAGGTCAACCTGACAATATACTGGTACGACGGCCCAAAACCCGATAAGGGCCAGATAATGCACAAGGACTTCAGGATAATAGACATCGAAGGGGGCGACGGGATCTTATC
>JAUVLN010000257.1 GCA_030600725.1 Thermoplasmatota archaeon
ATACCGACACACAGGGAAATACGACCTCCGGCCTGGGCTTTGACAAGAACGAGCTGGAGTTCACCGTCTACGAGGTGATCACGGGACAGTGCAATATCAGGGATGCCATAATCCATACCGAGCTGGAGAACCTGGACATAGTCGCCTCGAACATCAATCTGGCAGGGGCATCCGTGGAACTTGTGAACGTCCCCGAGAGGGAGCGCATCCTGAAGAATGCCTTCAGGGAGGTCACGGATGAGTATGATTACATCCTGATCGACAGCCCTCCCGCACTCGGCCTGATAACGCTCAACAACCTGACCGCAGCCGAATCGGTCCTGATACCCCTTCAATGCGAGTACTATGCCCTTGAGGGTATGTCAGAGCTGCTTGATACGATATTCCTGGTCCAGAAGAACCTCAACCCCGACCTGACCATCGAGGGGATCCTCATGACCATGTACGATCAGAGGACCAACCTCTCCAAGCAGGTTGTTCACGAGGTCAAGAACTATTTCACCGACAAGGTATACAAGACGATAATCCCGAGGAACGTGAAGCTGGGGGAAGCGCCCTCCTACGGAAAACCGGTGATCCTGTACTCGCCGGAATGTACCGGTGCCCAGGCGTACATGGACCTGGCAAGAGAAGTGGTGACCCATGCCTAAACCAGCCCTTGGAAAGGGGATCAGGGACCTACTCCCCAAGAATATGGAGGCATCCCTCACTACAGAGGGGGAGGATGCCCGCAAGGCCAGGGAGGAGCTCAAGGTCAACAGGCAACGGTTCTCCGCCCAGGGTTACGATGTATCCCTTCTGGATGATCTCAAGGATAGGAGTGATGACGAGATCATCAAGGGCATCGAAACCTTCAGGGATGCAATAAAGCAGCTCACCTCCGCACAGACCGTTATCATGTCCCTCGAGGGGTACGGATATGCGGATGAGATCGCCGTGATAAGGGGGCGCATCAGGGACCCCTCAAAGGCCGTTGAGGTCCTTAAGGGGGCGGAGGAGCTGAAGAAGAGGGCATTCTCCGAGCACAACCTGAAGAACATCAAGAAGGAGGCCGAGGTCGGGAGGCCGGAGAAGGATGATACAGCCGTCCCTCCCGAGGAACCCGCAGGACCGGAAGAGGAACCATCACCGGGCGATCTGGATTTCAATGCGGACGAGCTGGACGGCCTTCTGGACGACCTGGACGGCGCTTTTGCCGAGGATATTCCGGTCGAGGAGCCTGTCCCTTCCAGGGAGGAGGCCGTTGACAGCACTATCATCGGGAAGATAACGAAATGGTCGGAGGAGGGATACTCCGTCGACCACCTCATGGCCGTTGTACAGGAGGATCAGGAGAAGGCAGCTGTCGACATCGCAGCCTTCGAGATGGGCCTATCCGTACTGCCCGGACTCAGGGAGAGGTTCGACAAACTCGACAGGACGGGAAAGGAGGATAGGGCCAGGGAGATCGAGGATATGTTCCTCTCCCCTCACCGTTTCGAGGAGATATCCCGCGGGATCGATGAGATCGAGTCCAAAGGAGGGGAGGTGAAGGAGGAGCCTGCCGCCGCAGAAGGGGACGCGGACCTGGTCGAGAAAGCCAAGGAAGCCTACAGGAAGGGGGACCTCGAGACCGCCCTTGCACGCTTCCAGGAGGTCCTGGAACAGGATCCCTCCAACGCAAAGGCAAAGTTCATGATAAGAAGGATATCACAGAAGATGTGAGGCCCGGGTCCGGGTCATGAGGTTTTTTTCTACAGGAAATATTAATTAATATAGTGCATTTGCGAGGGATATGGGCCGCCTCTCCCCGATCCAGGATAGGATAAGGGAACTCGCCGATGAGAAGGATGTATTGATCCTGGCGCACAATTATCAGATCCCGGAGGTTCAGGATATCGCCGATATCGTTGGCGATTCTTTGGTCCTAGCGATCAAGGCAACGGGGACGCCCCAGTCCACGATCATGTTCTGCGGCGTCGATTTCATGGCGGAGTCCGCCAAGGCGCTGAGCCCTGAAAAGAGGGTGATCCATCCTGTTCCGGGCTCCAGATGCCCCATGGCGCACATGGTAGATAGTGAGAGCCTCCGGGAGTTCAGGGCGGGCTATCCCGGAGTTCCGGTGGTTGCATATATCAATACAACCGCGGAGACAAAGGCGGAGGTGGATATATGCTGCACTTCGGCAAATGCCGTGAAGGTGGTCGCATCCCTGGAGAGCGATAAGGTGATCTTCGTCCCGGATTCTAATCTGGGCCTGTATGTGCAGTCTGAACTGCCGGACAAGGAGATCATCCTCTGGCCCGGATACTGCCACGTTCACAGCGACATCACCGTAGAGCAGATCGAAGCACTCAGGAACGAACACCCGGAGGCAAAGGTCCTGATCCACCCCGAGTGTACGATGGATGTGATAAGGATGGCCGACAAGGTGGCCTCCACGGAGGGGATGATCACCTACGCAAGGGAGTCCCCTGCACGGGAGTTCATCATCGGGACCGAGGAGGGCCTGGTCTATCGCATGAGGAAGGAGATACCTGACAAGGCATTCCACCCGCTGGAGAACGCCATCTGCCCCAACATGAAGAAGATAGGCATCGAGGACGTATTGAAGGCCCTCGAGGAGATGGGCCCGACCGTTGGGCTGGACCCGGAGATCATAGAGCGCAACCGTCCCCCACTGGAGAGGATGTTATCTCTATGATGAAACGGATGATATCGCCGTCCCGAACACTATCAATAATCACTCAACCACCTATAAACTCGGTGAAATGTTTATATAATATGATGTGACATTCCAAACTGGGGACAGCTGTACCCCGGAATAATAAGGGAAGGATTAGCATGAGGTCAAAAAGTTTTATAATAACACTGATAGCGGCGATATTTATATTGGCCGCATTTACACCGCTCCTATTAATACAGGAAGCGGAGGGAATGGAAACGAGGGGCCCTAAATACGAGGGCCATATAACATCGGATGCCACCTGGTATGATGGTGGTTACATAGTGAACGTGGTCATAGACCCCGGCGTAACCGTTACAATGGCGGCCGGCTCGTCCTATTCATCGGTCGATGATGGGTTCTTCTACGTTGAGGGAACATTGAACGTAGTTGGTACTGTCGCCGACCCTGTAACAATTACCCGGGAAACCACCAGCTGGGATGGTATCGAGGTCAACTCCACCGGTAATGTGAACATTCACAATGCCACTATATCTTACGCCAATAACGGGGTCATCCTCGGTGGCAATCCCTCCGTCATCGTGGATTCCGAGATTGGCAACGGAAACTACGGTATCACCATCCTCAGTGGGGGTAACCTGATAGGAAACTGCAACATTGAAAAAAATAATGTTGCCGGGATCCACATCCGTGGAACCGCCGGACCTACCGTGATCTATTGTGTGCGTGTCTATCAAACTAATGGGCCCGGAGTAAGTATCATAGAATCCTCGAACATAATGATTAAGAAAATGGATCTTGT
>JAUVLN010000094.1 GCA_030600725.1 Thermoplasmatota archaeon
CCAAAAGATATGCTGAAATATGTTCACTTTTGGTTTTTGGAGTTGTCATCGCTTTTCACTATTGATCCGGGGGAAATGTTTTATCGCACCATTCGCATTCCCGGGAAGAGGTGAGAGAGATGCCGATCAGCAGGGAAGAATTCGAAAAGAGAGACGACTTCAAGAAGGTGCTTGATTTCCTCGAGAGGAACTCGGATCAGGCCTACACAAAGGAGGATATCAACCTGGGTATGGAGATGAACATCGGGGAGGACACACTTGAGATCATCCTGGAAGCACATATCGAGGGGAAGAAGGTCAACGCAAAGATGATCGACGGTACGAGATACTTCCTTGCGACAAAGGTCAAGTTCATGTGATCGGAAGGGATCGGACTATTTCCTCCTCTTTTTCCTCGGGGGGTCAAGAAAAGCCTTGACATCAGGCTGAGCCAGTAAAGCCGTGTTGACGAGGCCGATAACTATCGAGATCGCGTTGAAGTTCAACGCCCCCACAACGGCCTCGATCAGGCCGAACCGGAAGGTGACCCTCCTTCTGCGCTTTGCACCCAGTATATTCACCCCGTTCCTGATCTCGATAACGGCCCAGATAAAGGGGACGAAAAGGGAGATGATCAAGAGGACCATTATCAGCAGGGATAGAAGGAGAGATAGAAGTCCCATCACGGGTGAATTCGACAATATACGGAATCCCATCAAAAGGAAGAACAGGACAAAGGGCACCCCGATGAAGAGCAATGGTATGAACTTGATCAGGGAGATCAGGATGTTCAAAGCCCCGCTTACTATCATCATGACCGATATCGCCGTCACCATTCCCGGTCTTTTTTTACTTGACTTTTCCGCCATCTGATTCCCTGGTCCATTCATCTCCCTTCTTCGTATTAATACCTGCTTCTTTCGATCATCTGAAAGGGAAACCTCGGCCCCAATAATGCCCTCCAACCAGAATTCCCACGATGGCCCCGGTGACGAGATGGGCGATCGTTCATCTCCCATCCTTGATGTGGATCGGCCTGACCTTCTCCGCGATCAGGTATCTGTCCTCGTATCTGAATATCTGCACCTTACCCTTACCCTTTAATTTCGATTCTATGGAGTTCCTGACAGGCCAGTAATCTGATGGATCCATCTTCCAACGTAGGGTGACCGATCCAACGCCCCGTTCGTTCAACATTTCAATCATCGTTGAAATGTCCTCCGCGCTTCCCATATATCGGTATGTCCCCCGGAAGAACGGGGATACGACATCCTCCTCGGAGGAGAGCATGGTCCTCCTTCGGTCCAGCGCTATCAGGTCCGGCGAGTCTTTTCCCCCTAACGCTTTCCACACAAGCCCCGCCTTGACCACCGCAGGATCCAGTTCGTGAAGGTAGCTACCGACCTCTACCGGGTCCACTCTCCCGGGCCCCAGGCTCCTTGCTTCTCCGGATAACCTCTCCCCTCCCGGCAGAACCACGGCGGAGGATGCGGATCTTGCAAGATCGCCCGTATACAGGTTCAGGCGGTTTACCCTCCCGTCGATCGAGACGTACTCCGCCTCACACGGGAAAGGTATCTTATCCAGCGACAGGTAAGGAGGCACCTCGAAGCAGAGACCCTTCACCCTATCGGAGTATCTCTCAAGGATCTTCCTGGGGTCGGGAAGGAGCTCCGAGAGGGTCCTCTCCTCCGAACCCGGGGGTCGGGCCGGATCGCAGAACGCATGGTCGGCATCGCCGACCCTATCCGAAACTGCCTCCGAAAGGGAGTCCCCGCATATCAGATCAACGTTGTCCGCCCCCACGGCGATGCAGTTCAGATGGGCAATGAAGAGGTTCACGGGATCCTTGTCTATCGCAACAACCTCGGAGCATCTCCTGGAAAATGCGATTATCTGGCCCCCCTGGCCACATGCCAGGTCCGCGATCCTCCCACATTCCATCCTTCTTGCACAGTGCTCGGCGGCTACCCCGGGAGTCGCCCACCTGAGCCCAGAGGACGTGAAATAGAGGCGTTCCCAGTCGGTGAACTTCCCCTTGCTCTTCCTCCTTGTAAGCAGTACGTCCATTACAAGGTCGGTATCATTCTCCTGATCTACCAGATTGGATATCGCGACCCTCACCTTCTCCGCCCGTCTTCCGGTCGAAAGCAGTTCCCAGCCACGGTTGACCACATCGATCATCCTATCGATATCTTTCAGTATCCCCGGTGTGGCATCTTCGGCCCTCTGTGCACCCCCTTCTTCCATCTATTTTCTCCTCACCGTGAAAACATGATAAAGTTTTTAAATGATGTGGGCGTAGTGCCGTTTCCCCCGTGTTGTCGGGGGACTCACACGCAACCGATGTCGGAGGAGTCAGAATGAAACCTTTGAAGAAGACCGACCCGGGGCTCCTCGAACTCATAAGCGAGCTTAAAATGCTCTCCCGTGAGAACAAGGCCCCGATCTGGCGAGACATCGCTAAACGCCTGGAGAAACCCTCAAGGGTCTGGGCCGAGGTGAATGTTTCGAAATTGTCTCTCTACATCAATAAAGGAGAGACGGTGATAGTACCTGGAAAGCTTCTCGGTGCGGGGGATATCGAGTTCCCTGTTACCGTGGCCACGCTCAAGGCCTCAAAACAGGCCAGAAGCAAGATAGCCGCAGCCGGCGGAACCGTGCTGACCATCCCCCAATTGGCAAAGGCCAACCCGAAGGGGAGCGGTGTAAGGATAATGGGGTGAGATGAATGGTTGAAGTGATCGACGCTTCCGGTTTGATCATCGGAAGGCTTGCCTCACATGTGGCCAAGAAGCTCCTTGACGACAAGGAGGTCCAGGTGGAGATCATCCATGCGGAGAAGGCCATCATATCTGGTAACAGGGCCAGGGTGATCAGGGACTTCATTGCAAGGAGGAAACTCAACCACCCCAGGAAAGGGCCCAACTTCCCCAGGATGCCGGATAGGATCCTGAAGAGGACGATAAGGGGAATGATCCCTTACCAGACGCCGAGAGGACGGGATGCTTACAAAAGGCTGAAGGTGCATATCGGGGTTCCCAGGGACCTCGAGGGAAAGAAAGCAAAGATCGTTGACAGCGCGATCAACAGGGGGATCGCCCATTTCGTTGAACTGGACGAGGTCTGCAAGATCCTGGGGGCCAAATATTGATGGAGGGTTCATTATGGGAAAGATAATCAACACAAGCGGAAAACGCAAGACGGCCATCGCAAGGGCCACCATTATATCTGGTGCGGGCAAGATCCGGATCAATCACAAGCCCATTGAACTTATGGAGCCCGAGATCGCCAAACTGAAGATGATGGAGCCTCTGGTTCTCGCCAGGGAACTCGCCAACAAGGTCGATATCAACATCAATGTAAGCGGCGGAGGGTTCATGGGGCAGGCCGATGCGGTAAGGACCGCCATCGCAAGGGGACTTGTCGAGTTCACCGGAGATGAGGAGCTGAAGGAGAGGTACCTGACATACGACAGGGCCCTGCTCGTGAATGATCCAAGAAGGCATCTGCCGAAGAAACCCCTCGGAAGGGGTGCCAGGAAGATGAGACAGAAGTCGTATCGTTGATATCACATCAATGGCACGGCCCGGGGGCGGTTCAACCGCCCCTGCTCGATCTTTTAAAGGGTTATTTTCAAAAGGGTTAAATAGATATCAGAAACTATGTACCGAAACGGTATCAGGCGGGAAATCGCCGTTCAAGAGGTGCGAATCTGTCAAAACGGGACATCATTTCGGGAGCTGTTATCAAGCTGATCAGACGCAAGTTGCTTGGAAGACTGGACAGGCTCACCGAGGATGAGGTCCATGATTGGAGAGGAGGGGTCTGGGATATCGCCGATGATGTCATCTACAGATACCACGACAGGCTCCTCGCACACAGGGGCCTTGCGATGAAGGGGATGAAGGCCTGCACGCCCGAGTTCATCAGCAGGGAGATGGTCAGGCTCAAACCCGAGTTCGAGAACTACTGGAAGGACGAGGTGTTCTTTACACGCCTCTCTGAGGAGGTTGAGACCCTGAAGAGCTTTCTCTCCGGGAAAAAAAGAATTTGATGTCTGACCATCTCCACCGAAAATTCCGGATGATCCCATGAAAAAATTCAATAGCTATCAGACTATATGTATTGATAGTAGAATATATCCGGTCTGGTGCACCCGATAGAAAAAACAGGCCAACGAGGCGGTGTAAATGGAAAGAAAAATGATGTTCATCATAATCGGTGCGGTCATTGCCATCCTGGTCATAGGTACCGGCTCCTTCCTCGCCCTCTCCGGAGGTGAGGAGGAGGAGAGGACGGTGAAATACCTGAGGCTTGATCAATACATGGAGGAGATGCTCTCCTTCTCGACCGATGCACCTGTCACGGTTGGAGATGAAGAGACGATATATTTTCCTATAGAGGGCATTGGCAACGGTACCGAGGTCGTCCTGCTCACCGAGGTGGTGGCAATGGCGCAATGGCAGGATGATGAGGTCCCCCCCGCATGGAGGGTCACATACCAGAACGAGCCGGACACTATGACGCTCTCCATCTTCGGGATCCCCATGAACGTTGCGGAGGGGAACCAGTCAGACGACAATAATACGGCCGCCCCCGCAACGGTAGCGATCTCACATACCGGGACTGTGAGGGCCATGAGGCAGATGACCCAGAACCCGGTCGTGCTTGGAGGAGCCGGTGAGAACATCACCATCGACATGGCAGGCGGCGAAGACGATGGAGGTACTGGAGCGTATGTATCCGTACATTGTCAAGCCGGCATGATCGAGTCGTCGAGGCCCGCAGTATTATTGTACACCGATCACGGGGACGAGATCAATCTCAACATCCAGATCAAGTTCAGACTCGTTCCGCTGGAAGTATACAACTACTGGTTGGAGCAGGAACTGGAGGAGTGAAATGATCCGGAAACACATCGAGGAGGTCCCCTACGAGGATGTGACAATGGAGGGTGTTGAAGGGACCAGGATCCAGTGGATCTATTCCAGAGGCGATGGTGCACCCAATTTCGCCATGAGGAGGTTCACCCTCGAAAAAGGCGGTAGGATACCGCTTCACGGCCACCCGTGGGAACACGAAATATATTTCCTCATGGGCAGGGCCGAGGTGTTCTCGGACACGGAACGGCTCACCGTTTCCGAGGGGGACACTATCTTCGTCCCCGGCGGTGAGCTCCACGGATACGATAACATCGGGGATGAGGAGCTGGTCTTCCTCTGCATGATACCGTTAACAGATGACAACTGAGGAGGCTGCAGAATGCCCATAATAACGGAGGAGCTTTCCTTTGATACAAAGGATGAGGGGGATATGGTTGACCTCAATCCAAGGCTCGAGAAGATCGTGAGAGGGTCCGGCATCAATACCGGCCTTATCCACATATTCGGCCCGGGCGCCACCGCGGTGATAACCGCCATAGAATACGAGCCGGGCCTGATACAGGATTTTCCCGAGCTGATGGACCGCCTGATCCCCAGGAACGACGACTACAAACACCATTTATATCATGACGACGGAAACGGCCATTCCCATCTCCGCGCTTCCATTATCGGGCCCGAGATGACCCTGCCCATAAGGGACGGCAGGATGGTGCACGGAACGTGGCAGCATGTCGTGTTCATGGAGATGGACAACAGGCCCAGATCGAGAAAGCTCCTTATCACGATATACGGGGAGTAGATGTCCCCGGGGAATAACGAAGCTCATCACAGACAGGCGGTGCGCCCACTCCGGCCTCTGACCCATCCCCGGGGGGTATGTACGGTGCCTGGGTTGGCCTCAGCATCATCCCTCGATGTCACATCTGAACGGTCAGCCGGGGACCCTTAAAAAAGCACCAATTTTTTTTACCCCGACCATTGCCAAGGCGGATCACCTATCACCGCCGTCTTCGAAGGTCGGGGAGGGGTCATTCACGCAACACTTCCTTAAGGTTTTCCCAGATATTATGCCCGATCCCACATGATCGTTTGGATAAATGATAAATAATAAACGACGCTAAAGGTGATGAGGACCTATGACTCTGAAGGAATACTGGCAGAAGAACAAGAGAGGGCTCCTGCTCCTTATCGGCATCCTGGGAACGGTGATCGCCTCATTTGGGCTCTGGGAGCTGCTTATCGAGTTCGATCAGATCGACAGAGATTACGAACTACCCCTTTTGGACCAGGTTGATATGTGGGCCTGGTTCCTGATCATCATAGGTGCCATTATCGCCATCGGCGGCTTCCTCTACTATCACGACCTTAACAAGAGGTACAAGAAATTCGTGGAGCTCATGGACACCGATTCCAAGGCGGCGTTCGTTCGAAACCTACCCGAGATAGAGGAGTGTGCGATCGACCTCGGGCCCGAATACGAGACGCAGGTCATCGATAAGAGGAAAAAACTCAAGGTCAAGACGCGGTAGTCCGTAACGATGCGCGAACCTTTATATCACTTGACGATACATTACGTAATGGTGGTGAAATATGGTCGCATATTGTAGTGATTGCAGACGATATGTGAACCAATACTGCGAGATATGCAGTGGTAACTTCGGCGTCAAGACCTGCGATAGGTATGGATGCGATGGCAGGATGCTGTGCCCCAACTGCGGGGGAAACAACCTCTCAAGCAAGAAGGCGGACCCCGTCAACCCCTACGACTTCTCGAAGGAGAGATTGAAGAGTAGATACATGAAACGCGCAGCATCGGAGATCGAGGCGCAGTACTTCGCCGATAAGCAGATGAGGGCCCAGACCAGTCGGACATCGATGTCACCGGATACATCCGGTGTATCCAGAAGATGTCCGCTCTGTGGATATGGACTGCAGGACGGCTGGAAGTTCTGCCCCGAATGCGGCGTCTCACTTCTCAGGAAATGATGGGGGGACTTCAGGCGCCGGGACCGCCTTCCCCTGTCGTCCCCTTCTTCTCATCGACATCCGAGCCGATACCTCGGCGAGGGTTAGATGAAACTTCAGTTTCATCGGTATCCGAGCCAACACCTTGGCGAGGGTCAGACGAATCTACTGATTCGTTGGCACCTGAGTAGATACCTCTACGAAGGTTGGATGAATCTACCGATTCATCAGAATCTGGAACAGATACCTTTTCATCCTCGAGTCTATCGTTCTCGTCCTGACGATCTTCAGAATTACCATTCTGAAGGTTAGACGAATCTGCCGATTCGTCAGTATCCTCAAGGTCAGGCGACTCCTCGATGGGGTTCACCTGTGCGACGCCCATTACCGTATCTCCCTCCACCATCCTCATCGTAATAACGCCCTTTCCAGCCCGGTTGACCAGGCGGATCGTGGATATGGGGGTTCGGATCACCATTCCCTTCTGCGTTATCAGCATGACCTCGGAACCGGGATGCTCCACCATCAGGGAGACCACGTTTCCGGTATCGCCCAGATAGTTCCTGTGGATATTTATCACACCGGAGGATCCCCTCCGGGTCAACCGGTAATTGTAGGCATACGCCCTCTTTCCGTAACCGTTCTCCGTGATCGTCAGAAGCTTGGGGCCGTGTCCCAATCCATCCTCTTCGGCCTCTTCACCTTCAAGATCCTCCTGCTCATTGTCCTGATCCGCCTCCTCATGGGAGCCGGGCACCACCGCCATGGATACGATGTGGTCACCTTTGTTCTTCAGCCT
>JAUVLN010000036.1 GCA_030600725.1 Thermoplasmatota archaeon
GGAGGGGACTTTTGAAGCTTGTCGGGCAGAGAAGAAGTATGCTCGATTATCTTAAGAAAAAAGATGTCGAAAGATACCGAGAACTTATTAAGCGTCTCGGTCCAGTCCCAGTGCGAGAACGGTGCCCGGAGTGGTATTCTCAACTATAGATACAAGGACCTCCTCCGACTCTTCCGGATGTGTTGATATGATAGCCGGGTTGGCATTATCGGTGTGGATAATACCGCAGTCGATCCCCTTTCTCAGGCCCCGTCCAAGTGCCGATCCCACCCCTCGTCCATCGTGGAGGGCCTCCCGGACCCCTCTCATCATCTCCGAAAGAGCGTTCGGGTCCGGCCTTGGGCACTCGTCCTTTCCAGCATCGGGGGACATGTAGGATATCAGGTCCGATTGACCGCCTATCCGGATGTTCTCCACCCCCACGGAGGAAAGCTTAAGGACCTCATCCTTTACCTGTTGTGGTTCCCGGAACATGATCGGGCCCTTTCCCGGCTCACTGCAGAAAGAACATCCCCCGGAGAGGTACCTCACACAACCTCTGGCCGTCTCCAGCTCCACGATCAGGGGAGATGGGAAGTCCGGGTGCTTCCGGACTATGAATGCCCCATCTATCAGATGTGTGTTCCACTCCTCAGCGGTTGCGCTTCTCGAACGGAGAGATCCTTCTGCCGAGATCGCTTTCCCCAGCACGCCCAGGTCCCCATCGATCACCTGTGCCCCATCTATGGAGAGGCCGGAGGATGCGGGGACGCAGACGATGAAAGGGATGTTGGTCAGGGAGAGGGACATCTCCTTCAGCTCCCTTTCAGAGATCGGTTCGCCCCGAAGATATTTGCCCGGAACGATGCACCCCTTGATACAGATAACCGCTTCAAGGTGGGGTGATGAGGCTATCTCCTTGCCCTCTCCTCTGAGGCCCCTCCACCCATCGACCGTTATATAGCCTATCTCCTCCTCTTTTGCCCCACCAGCGGATAATCCTCCAGCCAGGCTTCTGGCATGTGGCGAGATGTATGGTGGAACACCCAGTGCTGCCGGTTCGTCCACATATCCGTCGATGATCAGGTATCTCCAACCTGTGTCCAGTAAAGGTGTGTTCTGTCTGGCCCTGGGCCTAACCATGGGGGAAGAACCATGTCCGGCCTAATATTCATTTCCTGCATAATGCATGGGATATGGATGCAAAATGGGTAAATCCCAACACCGTGTTACATGCTCATGAAGGGGTATCCCACATCGTACCTATTGGAGCTGTATGTCCGGCTGCTTCGCCGATACGGGGATCCGGGATGGTGGCCGGGAGATACCCCCTTTGAGATAGCCGTGGGTGCCGTCCTAACGCAGAACACCAGCTGGTCAAACGTTGAAAAGGCTGTTAAAGTGCTTAAGGAGCGGGATCTACTGGGCCCGAGGGCCCTGCTGTCATGTCCAGACGAGGTCCTTTCGGATATCATCCATCCCACTGGCTACCACAACCAGAAAACAGCGTACCTGAAGAACCTCTCGTCCTGGACGATCGAGCTTGCTGGTGGAGATATCGAGCATCTCTCCCACAGGGACCCATGGGAGATCAGAACCCTTCTGCTTGATGTGAAGGGCATCGGGGAGGAGACCGCGGATTCGATCCTCTGCTACAGCATGGATATGCCGGTCCTCGTGATCGATGCCTACACGAGAAGGTTTCTATCCAGGCTCTCCCCCAGATATTGGGATGCTCTTTCCGGGAAAGGGAAGATTAATTACACCACATTGCAGGGCCACCTCATGGAACGGTTGAGGGGTGATCCGGGCTTTTACAACCGGCTACATGCCCTCATTGTACTTCTGTGCAAGGAACACTGCCTCTCAGCTCCCATCTGCAAGGAGTGTCCGCTGATAGATATCTGTGCAGTCGGATCTGGTGGATATCTATCAGAAAATGGAAAATAACAAAACGACATTACGAGGTCATGGATACCCTGGAGGGTGATGTACTATGCCGATAACAAAGACCGAGATAGTGAGTGTGGAGGCCAAGAGGGGCGGGAACCCCGGGAAGAAGGTCAATCTGAGGATAGACAACAACTCATCCGTAACATTGATCTCCCTTGTGACGCCGGAGGAAGCAAGGATAGATTTCAGATATCAGGCCACCTATCAGGGCCTTGGGAATGTTGCCATAGAAGGGAAGCTCACATTCAACGGAGAGGCAAAGGACCTCTATGAATCGTGGTCCGAGACAGGCAACATGCCGGAGAATGTCGCCTCGGAGATACACTCATCGATAATGAGGGCATGTATACCGGTCGCCGTCCTTCTCAGCAGGGAGGTGAGACTGCCCCCTCCGCTCCCCCTGCCCAACATCCAGGTCAAGGGTAAGGGTGCAAAGAAGAAGTCGGCACCCGAGGGAATAGAGGTTGCCTGATCCGATCTGAACATTGTACGGACAATCTATAATAGAGGCTCTGTCGATATATGCCCGGATGTTCGAAAAGTGCACTGTGATCATCTTCATCCTCCTTCTGATCCTGCCCCTCGCCGCCGAAAATGGTGACGGGGACTTCGATGATGGGATCGATATCGGAGCGGCGCTTAGCACGATGTTCCGATATGTGGAGGAGCGGATGGAGGGCTCGAGTATGGAGCGGCCGATCGACTCCACCTCCATTCTGACGATGGTCCTTAGGGGGGAGATCGAGCCGATAACCTCCACAAGGGTGGATGATCCACCCTCCACATGGGATCTCGTCAGGACCGGTATATACTGCAAGATCTATCTCGCCCAGGGGGAGACCATGTCACCATCCCAGATCGACGCCCTGGAAACGGTATTCGATACGAGGATATACCCCAATGCCACAGAGTGGTTCCATCCTGTCAGCCCCCCCTCAACGGTGGAGATCAGGATCTACGACATGGGTGACGGATCTGGAGGGGTGGGTGG
The DNA here is from genome assembly GCA_030600725.1 of Thermoplasmatota archaeon. Classification (GTDB taxonomy): domain Archaea; phylum Thermoplasmatota; class Penumbrarchaeia; order Penumbrarchaeales; family Penumbrarchaeaceae; genus JAGLEG01. The sequence goes on from JAUVLN010000036.1 coordinate 2,924, forward strand.
TTTTTTCATCGCAAGCCCGCTGCATCGGGACGACCTCTACCTTGATATCCAGGATATCTCCGTCATCGATGAGATACTGGCCCACGAGTTCGAGCACATGCTTCATTACGATCTCGATTCCAATGAGGTCGTGTGGGTCGACGAGGGAATGGCGGACCTATCTGTAAGGGTATCGCTGGGGCCGGATACTCCTGCGGTACAGGGCCACATATACCTCTACGAGCAGAGACCGGAGAACGACCTCATCGCCTGGGATGAGGGAACACAGGAGGATAACATCGCCGATTACGGCGCCGCATACTCCTATGTCGCATACCTGGCAGACCACTTCGGAGGAGAAACCGTGATGTCCACACTTGGATCGGAGAGCCTCAATTCCATGGCGGGTGTGGACCAGGCACTCTCGGACCTGGGATACGGGGAGGATGGGCTGGATGTCCACAGGAGGGTAAAGGTGGCAAACCTCCTTGATGATCCGGATTTTGGCGGTGGGATATACGATCAGGGTTTGATCAATATTCAGATCTCCTCGTTCAGGGGTCGGACCGATTCCTACCCCTATCGGGATGAGGTGACCTCGACGGCGGGCTATGCCGGTTACTATTATGAGTTCACGGGGGGCGGCAGCGGCCTCACGATATTCATGAATTCCACAGTCAACGTGCATACGACCCTGATCGGTATGTCGGGAGGTGAGATCGTGCTCTCCGAGAACATCACCTCCGATACGGGGTCGCCCGCCTCCCTGGATCTTCTCGGGTTCGGCGCATCCTATGATACCCTCTACGCGATACCTTCAACGGACATCAGGGGAGGGGGTTTCGCCTTATCCGTAATGAAGACGAGCGGCACCCCTCCTGTAACGACCGTGGAGGTCGATCCCGCCCTCCCTGACGGGACGAACGGATATTACATCACCTCACCGACCATCACCCTCTCGGGCGATCCGGGCGTCTCCATATATTTCAGCTGGGATGATGATGAGGACCAGCCCTATGCTGAACCCATCACGGCTCCCGAGGGAAACCATTCGCTCGGATTCTTCTCCTCCGATCTGGGATTGGAGGAGGAACGGAGGGAGATGCCGTTCAGTGTGGATACCGTGGCTCCCACCACCGATTACAGTATACTTCCATCGGATCCGGACGGGATTGGAGATGTCTACTTCACCTCACCCACCGTCACGTTATCATCGGAGGTCGACGCGGCTATATACTATGATCTGGGGGGAGGGGAAATGATATATTCCGCTCCCTTTCGGGTGCCTCATGGAGATCATGCCATGGAGTACTGGTCGGTGGACCCTGCGGGGAATGAGGAGGGCCATAATATCGAGGAGGTCACCGTGGACATATCCGATCCGAGCGTCCTCCTGATCCCGGATCCCGAACTTCCGGATGGTGAGAAAGGCTATTACATAACACCCCCGACCATATCCTTCGAGTACGACCCGTCTCATTCCGTATTCTACTCCATCAACGGATCGAACTATTCGATATTCACCGCTCCGTTCTCGCTCACCGACGGAGAATACGGGATAAGGTATTTCGCGGTCACCACATCCGGAAGGGAGGGGCCCAGGAGGGATTCGCCGTTCAAGGTGGATTCCACGGGGCCGACCCTTGACGTGATCATGGATCCAGAGCAGGGGGATGGCTGGATGAGGGATCCGATGTACCTGACACTTGTAACCGACGATGCCCAGGCCACCCTGCAGGTGATGCTCGGAGATGACGGCCCATATGATTACTCGGATCCGTTCCTCCTTACGGATGGTAATTATGATATCACCAGTTGGGCCGTCGATCTGGCGGGAAATCGAGTGGACGGACCGGTGGTGGAGGTGAGGATAGATTCCACACCTCCGGATTCGGCCCTCCTTCTCTCCAGGGAACCGGATAACGACATCTGGTATCAGGACTCATCTCCCGAGATCAGGATCAGGGGCAGGGGGACGGCACTGTCCGATGAACGGTTCTATTATTCGATCGATGGAGGGGATATTATTCTGTACGATGGAGGTCTCATCGAGATAGAACTTGGAGTCAACACCATAAGATATTACGGAATGGATGAGGCGGGAAATGAGGAGGGTATGAAATCCAGGGATATCGGCCTGGATCTGGAACCTCCGGTCCCGGCCATTCGGTCCAACAGGACGATCATAGGCGGCGCCGGGCCCGTCAGCTTCTATCTGGACGGATGCACCGATGATGTTGGGGTCGCATCATACAGGGTCCATTTCGGCGATGGGTCCGATTCGGGTTGGATATCGACGGATCGCGTCGTACACGATTATACCGATCTGGGGGAGTACAACGCCTACGTTGAGGTAATGGACCATTCCGGCCGGACGAGCACGGTTGTGGATCCCCTCCTTATAGAGGTGCTGACACCCGAGGAGGCCAGAAGGAGACTGGCCCCGGAGGAGGAGGATCCACCGTATCTGCTGTATGCAATATCCGTACTCCTCCTTATTGCGCTGATATGCGTGGTGGTGTTCCTGGTCTTCAGATACAGGAGGGACAGACCCACTGATGTCGAGTGGGCTGATGTGGAGGAGAAAGATGACCGTGGCCATAGTAAAAGCGTTCTCGTTGAGGTATTGGACAGGGCAGATGCCCGTGACCAGGATGAGGATTGGGAGGTCTGAAAGGATCTAGGCGTCAAGCTCCGATCCGGCCTCATCATCGAGGTCCCTTATATCCCTGGAAAGGACCGATCTGAACCTCGCCCGGAGATAGTTGAAGAGGATGATATTGATCGCCGTACCGATCAATGCAATGAGGCAGGAGATCAGAACCCCGGTCAATCCCAATTCCCTCAATATCGCGATCGATACCAGGAATAGTTCCAGGAAAGTGACAACGGCACCAAAGGCCACGCCGCCCCATTCGAGATCAACCCCTATCTTCCCCGTCTCCCCGTCCTTCCGGACCGAGATGGAGGTTCTCCTGTAAGCCCCGATAACGACCATATCCAGTGAGTTCCTCCTGGCCTTGATAAGTCCACCGGGGCGATCGTAGGTGTCGATGTTGAACCTCTTTTCTATCAACCGCTCCTTGACCGTCTGAAGTACGATGGGGACCTCCAGGAGATCGGCCTTCTGGGACAGCTGGTCCTTCATCGTTTCTCTCCCCTGCGAAAAGGCTTCAGATTGATCCCAAGCATCGACCCTACCCCTTTCAGAGGAAGAAGCGTTACAGTCTCCCCTGCCTTGACCCGAAGTTTCTCAAGGTCTTTCTGCCGCAGGGAGACCTTGCCCTCATCCATCATCTCATCCGCCACAAGTCTGACCACCCGCTCTTTGTTCCCATGCCTGAGGAGGGCGGGTTTTCCCTCCTCGACCTCGACCGTCGGTAGGACCGATACGTGGACCCTTGCTATCCCCGAACCAGATATCGGGCTTTTCTTGACCACCAGGTCCACGCCGTCCTTCGATCCGGAATCCTCTTTTTCCATCTCACCATCTCCCATCCTGGGTCAATTCGGCCCTGATCATCCCGTGAAGTTTGAGAGTTTCCCGCCGTGCGGCCTCTCCCATTGAAAGACCCTGGTACTCATCCTTCAGAAAAGCGAACATGATGCCCCTTGATACGTTGATGAGCACGCCCGTTCCTTCCTCGTTGGTTCCATTGGTCAGGACCTTCTTCAGGTCTCCTCCCTGTGTCCCAACGCCCGGAATGAGGATAGGGGTCGAGGGTCCCAGGATCTCCCGAACCCTTCCAAGTTCCTCGGGGTATGTGGCTCCCACCACTGCCCCAAGGTTCCCGTGTTGGTCCCAGGTGCGGATGTTCCTGGCCATGATATTATACAGGCGTTCATCTCCGAAGATCAGATCCTGAACCTCCGATGCGCCCTTGTTCGACGTCCGGCAGAGTACGAAGATGAGCTTATCCTGATATTCGGAGAACGGCTCGACCGCATCCCTCCCCATGTACGCATTGACGGTGATGCTGTCCGCCCCTATCACCTCAAAAGCGGATCTGGCATAAGCCCTGGATGTATTGCCGATATCGCCCTTCTTCGCATCGAGGATGATCAATGTGTTCGGGGCTTCATCTCTAATGACCTTTATCGTTTCCTCGAGGACCTTCATGCCCCTGTATCCCTCCGCCTCGTAGAAGGCCATGTTCGGCTTGTAGGCCACCGCAAGGTCGGCGGTTGCCCTGATGATACTCCTGTTGATATCCAGCTGGTCCGCATCCTCGCCGAACCTGGCCATATCCGTGTCCAGGCCGACACAGAGGAGCGATCTCTTTGAACTTACCGCTCTGTCGAGCATCTCCTTCCAGTTCATCATCCCCTTCAACGGAGGCGATAAGATATATTATTTCCCATGGGGGGCCTATCTGAAACCATCCAGCTCCACCATCTCCTTGACCATCTCCTCCAGCAGAGCGATCCTCTCCTCATCGCAGCTGGTGAGAAGAGGCTCCATATCATCGATCATCTTGGCCACCTGGAATGTATCCGCGGAGACAAGCAGTATTGGGATACTTTTCTCTCCTGCCAGTGCCAGTAGCTTGGAACTGGGCAGGATGTTGTTTGTCAGCAGGATTCCTGCCGTGTTCGATCCCAGAGCCCCCAGGATCATATCGTGCCTGTCCCCTGCCGTGATGATCAGTTTGTTCTCCCTGTGGAAATGGGGGCTGTTGAGCGCCCTGTCCGCCGAGAGGGATCCGACAAGAACGGTCTTTACCCTGTTTCCCAGACCCTCCTCGCCTGCAAGTACCTTCGCGGTGATAGAATCGGAAATGAACTTCATGGTCAGGTAGTTCAATTCCTTTCTATACGGCAGGATCCCCAGGACGGGAACCCCTTTTTCCTCGATATTCTTCAGGTGATCATGCTTGAATCTGGAGAGGTTCTGGACCTTGTTTACAACCACACCGACGAAATCCACGTTCTCCATATCCACGTATCTGCGTATGAAGGTGATATCGTCCATGATCGTATCATCGTCCCCGCTAACAACGAAAACGAGCTTTCCCGAAAGGCCTCTGGCGATCGAGATCGGGTCGAGATGCACGGATGCGCCGCTGGTTATATGGCCGCTCTCTACCAGCAGGACATCCTTATCCTTCCCTGCCGTCTCGGCTATCTCCATGAGCTTTCCGTAGACCTTCTCCCTGTCGTACAGATATCTCAGTTTGGAATGGTCGTAACCGATGCTCATCTCACTGGCCTCTTCCTCAAGGTGGAGGATATCCTTCATCAGGGAGGAATCCAGGTCCTGGATCTTCTTGTTCCTGTATATCACCCTCTCCCCGAAGGGTTTTACATATCCGACCTTGACCTTGAGGTTCCTTGCCAATCCAACGATCAGGTTCGTCTTTCCGGCCCCTTTCCTAACAGAGGCGATCACTATCCTTTTCATGTTTCAGGTCCTCCTTCCTCATTTAGTATAACCCTGATGTCAACGGCCCTGATCCCTTTCCCCTGCTCGTATGCCACCAGAGGGTTGATCTCGATGTCCGATATACAACGATTATTATCCAGAAGGACCCCAAGTTTGATCATCGTCTCGACGATCAGGTCGATCTCCTTCCGTTTCTCCCCCCTTACACCCAGCAGAAGGGGAAATGACCTGGTCTGCTTGATCATCTCCAGGATGTCGCTGCGGGTCATGGGCCATGAGCGAAATGTAACGTCCTTCATGACCTCAACGTATATCCCCCCGAGGCCGAACATCATCACAGGCCCGAAGGAGCTGTCGATCCTCGCCCCCACGATGGTCTCCACCCCTTTCCGTACCATCTCGGCGACCTCGACCCCATCGATAACCGCATTGGGATCGTATGAGCGTGCATTCTGAACGATGCCCTGATACGCATCTATCAACTCATCTCTATTCTCCAGATCCAGTGCCACACCACCGGCATCGCTCTTGTGGAGGATGTCCCGTGAGACGATCTTCAGGACGACCGGGTAACCGATATCATCCGCGATCCTCACCGCAGCCTCAAGGCTGGAGGCGACCCTGGCCTCTGGCATTGGGACGCCGCAAGCCCGCATCAGCTTCTGGGCCTCATGGGCCAGCAGGAACGTCCTGCCGTCATCGTAAACGGACCGGATGATCCCTTTCACCTCGTTGTCATCTATCTCCGCGGTTGGTGTTTCCTCCACCACATCGTTCTGATGGTGATACTGTCGGTATTGAACACCCAGGGTCTGGACGGCATCGTAGACGTCGGAAAAGACCGGTACCCCTTTTGACCTGAGTGAGTTCACGGCGTGTTCCACCTTTTCTCCTCCCAAAACGGAGAAGATAATGGGTTTGCCCTTTTTCATGTATCTTGAGTAGATATCCTCCATCATCATCGAGAGGCCCTCCATATCGAACGATGATGTGGCACAGTAGAGGGCGATAACAGAATGGATCCTGTCGCTTTCCAGGGCCGCGAGCAGTGCGTCGTTATAATCCTGGGCGGTTGCACCTCCCGTGATGTCCACGGGGTTCCTGGTAGATCCGAAAGCTGGTGTGACCGGGGAGAAGATATCCCTGGTAAGGTCCGTATCGTCGAGGAGCTTGACCCCATATTTCTCGCAGGCATCGGTTGCCATGACGCCGATCCCGCCCCCGTTTGTCACGATGACCGCGTTTTCCCCCGTTGGAGGGGGAGCTTTGGAGAGGTATTTGCACCAGTTCAGAGCCTCCTGGATGCTCTCGGCCCTCACCACACCGCACTGTCTCATGATAGCATCGAATACGTCATCGGACCCTGCAAGGGATCCCGTATGGGAGGCCGCCGCCACGGCCCCCCTTTTCGATCTACCGGATTTGATGACCACAACGGGTTTCCTCCGGGTCACCCGCTTGAGGGTGTTCTTGAACCTCTCCCCGTCCTTGACGCCTTCTATGTAAAGGAAAATGGACCTGGTATCGTGATCGTCCAGCAGGTACTCGAGCAGGTCGGATTCATCGATATCGGATTTATTTCCGATGGATATGATGGTTGAGAGCCCGCTCCCCTCCTTTGCGGTCTTTCCTATCATGGCTATGCCCAGGGCTCCGCTCTGTGAGAGGATCGCCACGTTACCTGGGACAATGTCCCTGGGCCCGAATGTGGCGTTTAGGTTCATCCTTCCCGAGTATATGCCGAAAACATTGGGTCCAAGAACCCTCATCCCGTGGCGATTGGCCATTTCAACTATCCTCCGCTCCTCCTCCCTGTTACCTATCTCCGAGAAGCCGGAGGTGATTATTATTATGAACTTCACACCGGCTTTTCCACATTCCGAAACGGCATTGTACACAAGGTGCGCGGGTATGGTTATGATCGCGATATCCACGATCCCATCAATGTCGGATATCGATCTGTAAACATCCTTTCCGAGGATGATGCCCCCTTTTGGATTCACGGGATAAATGCTCCCCTTGTATCCGGTGGATACGATATTGTCCATGACCATATACCCGATCTTGGCATCGTCGGCAGAGGCGCCTATCACAGCCAATCCCCTGGGCTCGAAAAGATATCTGATATCGGGAGTCCCCTTCTCCATCTTATCCCTCAAACGATCTGACAATGGTCCGTGATATACGCTCATCGTGGATATGTTTTCTGGCATATTACCAAAAGGCAATTTTGCCTCCCCTTATGTGACATGTATAACATGCTACCCGGGGGGAGACAAATGTATCTATTAGTAAGGCAGTTTGATATGTGGGCCCAATCGATGATCGATATTGGATCCGTGATATCATGGATATGGAGATACTGGCCAGGAGGATAGTGGCCAAACCGGAGAGGGTCCCATTTGATAGGGATACGGACGCCCTTGAATATTTGAGGGGGGTCAGGGCGAAATTTGTGGATATTGATGAGTTTCCCCTAGTAGAGATCGTTGCCAGAGGGAAAAGGTCCTTTCTGGTCTATTTCGTGGGAGACATCCACGGTGACCTGGATACCTGTAAAAAGATAATAAGCAGGTTTCTCAAATGGCGCTCCGACCGTTCTTTAAAGGCGAAGGGAGTGCGAGTGAAACTTGTTTTCCTGGGGGATTATATCGACCGGGCTCCAAAGGAGATCAAAAACGGCGGAGCCCTCACGGTCCTGTACCTCCTATCCGCGAAATATCTCTATCCGGATGATATCATATTGCTGAGGGGAAACCATGAGGCCATGGACCTTCTCACATTCGCTCCTTACGAGCTTCCCATGGAGATCCACGAGCTGTTCGGCGCGGACCTCTCCGGGGAGATACATGACGAGATGGTGAGCATATTCTCACTCCTGCCCCTGTTCGCGAGGACATCGAGCGGGGTGATCGCATCGCATGCCGCCTTTCCAAGGAACAGGGAGGTACCAATTGACCGGATCGACCGCTCCGACAAGGAGAGCATCCTGCAGACGATATGGGGGGACCCGAAGCAGACGGAGACCTACAGGGGGGATATCAGCAAGAGGGCGAATTTCGATGAGGATGACCTGAGGTCGTTTCTGGAGGATGCTGGTGCTTCTGTCCTTCTGAGAGGGCACGATCATAAGACGTTGGGATACAGCATGTACGGGGATAGGATGTTCACCGTTTTCACATCCAGCAGATACGAGAAGAGGGGCAATCAGGGTATACTGCTGGCCCGGGCATTGGTCCATAAAGATAAGAGGATCGGATCGGCACAGGATCTCAATATCAAGGAAATGATCGACGGTAAGTTGATCGATCGGTCCATCGAGAGGCTGTAGGGATC
>JAUVLN010000046.1 GCA_030600725.1 Thermoplasmatota archaeon
TCCTATATTCGCCGGAGTGTTCTCGTATCTGTTCCTCCACCATGAGAACCGTATCAAGTCTTGGATAATGGATCACTTTCTGCATCCTAACACCGTTTGAAGTTATATAAAAATATACAACTCTTTCAATTTATAATTATCGTTGATCTCACGGAAACCGAATAATAGTATCGTGAGAATACACCAACATGGTCCGCCTTGAGGTACGCCACATCGACAACCCCGGGGAACTGGACGATGTATTCAGGATCCGCCACATCGTCTTCGTGGAAGGCCAGGACGTCCCCTCTGACAGGGAGTGGGACGGGCTCGACGAAAATGCAGAGCACATCATCGCCCTAGCCGACAGCCTCCCCGTGGGCTGCGCAAGGATAAGATTCCCTGACGGTAAGGCCAAGTTGGAGAGACTTGCGGTCCTACCGGAATATCAAGGAACCGGTATAGGCTTCGCCGTTATGGAATACCTTGTGGAGTACGCCTGGAAGAAGGGCGTTGATGAGATCTATCTTCACGCCCAGTTAACTACCCTTGATTTCTATTCGAGGTTTGGTTTCGCACCGCGAGGAGAGGTGTTCGACGACGCGAACATCGAACATAAGGAGATGTTCCTGGTCAAAAACAAACAAAACGTTCATTAATCAAACCGGCGTTCCTACCCGTGCAAAGTGAGGTGAATGAGATGCAACAGAGTGTGAGACCCACAGCGAGAAGAGCCCCTCCAAGGACCACCGGTGCAAAGGCGCCGCCTTCACCAGTCAGAAGGCGGGTATCGACCCCGGCCCGTATATTCTATCTCCTCCGATGGGGATATCATTTCGTAACGCCCGTGGGCATGGCGATCATAATATGGGGCATAGTGGAAGCCTCCAAAGGGAACCCGGACAAAGCATGGCCGTTGATAGTCGGAGGGGGCATCTTCACCTATATGGCCAACTACTTCAACAAGTCGAGATAACCATATCGCGTGAAAACAACCCCAAAAACGATTTAACCCAAAGAAGCCGGTACCGTCATCCATGGCGGGGCTTGTGAGGCTGTTTCTGCTGGAGGAGCTGAGGCTCCGATCCTCGTTCTCATCGGCCTTCTCCCTCCTTCTATTCCCGCAGATGGTATTCATGGGGGCCCTGGCAGGGTACGTCTTTGTCCCCATCATCGCCTATTCCATCACGTACGAGAACCTCCACACCGCGATCATGACGGGGCTCTTCCTCTTTGGGATCTCCATGGGAGGCCTCGCATTCCTGGGCAAGGATTTCATCGAGCGCGCACTGGGTCCGGTGACCATGCTCGCAGCGTCGGTGATGTACCAGCCCGTGAGCCACAGGAGGATGTATATGTCCTACTTCCTCCACGACCTTATATTCTATATCCTTCTGGTCCTGATCCCACTCTCGGCAGGCCTTGGCCTTGGAACGGTGGCAAGGGGAATGGACCCCTGGAGATACCTTCTGATATGCACCTATCAATGGGCTTCCTTCTTGATGGGTATCTCGCTTAGCCTCCTGGTCTCATCTGCCATGGCACACAGACGGAAACCGATGCTTCTCATGATAGGCGTGGGTTTTATTCCGCTCATATCGATACAGATCCTCACGGGCAGGTTGGAGGCCTTTGTCATCCCCCTACTTGGCATCCTTGAAAACAGTTGGGCCTATCTTCCGTTATCCCTTGGTGTATCGCTGTTCTATATCACACTAGGTGTATTCATCTTCGACGGGGGCACCATGAACATGACCACAGGAGCCGTGGGGTCGTATATCTCCATTAATCGGAAAATAAGCAATATAATGACCCCGTTGAAAAGGGGTTTGTTCTCAAGGGAGGTCATCAACCTCATCCGGGGGAGGGCCTATGTGCGGATCATCTTCTCACTGGTCATCCCCATGGCCGTGATACTGGCAATGGCGGGGATCATCGGGGGGATAGAGGGCTCCCCGATCCAGTTCAACATGGTATTCTTCTCGGTGATGGTCTCCTTCTTCACCGTCTCGATCTACTCCAACCTGGTGAACATGGATTACCTTGATTTCGACCAGACCCTTCCGGTCACCACCCCTACGCTGATAAGGATGAAGGTCCTGGAACACGTACTGATATCCATCCCCATATCACTCGTGGTGGTGCTCGCCATCGCGGCCCTACTGGGAGAGTGGAACGGCATGCTCATAGGCCTTCCCGTGATGCTGGTATCCATTTCCTACATGGGCTTCGTCACAGCCTATCTGACGGGGCTCTGGACCAATTCCATGCTCTTTGATTCCACGGTCTTTATGAAATATCTGTTATTCACCGTTATCCCACTGATGTCCGCCACGGTCCTCTCCTACCTAATGGACGCCATGTTCTGGGTCTCGTTTGTGGGGCTGGGGATCGTAATACTCGTGGAATTGGGAGCGATAATGCTGCTCTCCAGGGGTATTGAGAATAAATGGAGCGATGCGAACCTCTCCAGCGGAAGCTTCAGGAGATGAGGATCAGTGATCCTTGGCCCAGGTGTAGTTCCTGAGCTTGGCAGTATCTCCGTAGCCGCAGGAAGCGCATCTGCTCTTCCTGATATGGTATGCGTGCTTTCCGCATCTCCTGCATCTGAAGTGGGTCTGTTTCTGTTTCTTTCCCATTGATGGAGTGCCCTTTGACATATTTACGCCTCCTTTAAGGTGAGATGTATATGACGTTGTCCCCACGAACGATGGTGATATCCGCCTGGCTCACCACCTCGCCGTCCATAAGCTCCTCGGCTCCCTTCAGGACGAGGTTCATGTGGATATCAAAACCGTCCAGGGTTCCTCGGAACTCCCTGCCCGCCCTGAGTTCCACTATGACCCGGTTCTGAAGGGAGTTGTTGAGCGCCTGGAGGGGTTTGATCGACATATCCGTTCCTCGATTGCAGCCATACATCATCCTTTGTTATTTAAGGATTTTGTATCTGCCCTCAATCATCGAAGAGATCGTCCGCAAGCTCGTCCAGATCGTCCGCAAGCAGTGTGGGAACCTCCGCCATCGGAGGCGATAGCACTATGATATCATCATCCGAGCGGATACTTCCGCGAAGATAAGACGAAACTCCTGTTTCGTTGGTACCTGAGTGGACACTTCCACGAAGGTTGGATGAATCTACTGATTCATCAGAATCCGAGCCGACACTTCGGCGAGGGTTAGACAAATCTACTGATTTGTTGATACCACGAGGGTTAGATGAAACATCTGTTTCATCGCCACCGCGAGGGTTAGACAAATCTACTGATTCATCAGAATCCGAGCCGACACTTCGGCGAGGGTTGGATGAATCTACTGATTCATCAGAATCCGAGCGGACACCTCGGTGAGGATGTGACGGATCAGTAGATTCCTCCCCATCCTGCATCTTGCGTGCGATATCTCCCTCGATATCCGTGGGCACGGGCGGGGCAGCGATCGCCTTGTCCTCTTCCTCCTCGAATGTCTCTTTGGACAGGGCTCTGGCCTCGAGCGGCCTGTTGGTGCCCACCTGCTCCACCACCTCCTTCTGCCGCTTCTCCTGGATCTTGATGAACGCACCGTACAGCACGATCATGACCATGACAACCACGATCATGGCAAATATGTAGCTGTTCAGTACGCTGTCGTCCTTCGCCTCCACAAGAAGCATGAACGAACCGGTGGTGGTGGCCCCGTGTTCATCCGTGACCCATGCCTGAACCTTATATATCCCCGGTTTCGCATCGGACGGAACCTTGTAGAGGAAACTGGTGGAATTCGATGTGTGATTGTATTTGTCCCATTCCATGTATATCGTGAAATCGACATCAAGGTCCACATCCCATATCTCAAGTTCGATCAGCTTACTCGAGCCCTGGGTGCAGTTCACCTGCGGGATATCCTCGAAGGTGGGGGGGTCATTTGTCTGGGTCACCTCAAGCCTCATGATGTATGTGACGTTCAGGCCCTCATCGTCATACGCCGTGAACGTGATCAGCGACTCACCCACAAGGTCATCATCGGGTGATATCGATATATTGAAACCCTTTGTTATCTTCTCATGATCGCGGATCTTCAGATCCATCAGGTTGGACTCCAGGGTCAGGGATTCCGAATCGATGTCCCATAGTATCACCGTGAAGTTGGTGGTATGGTCCTCGCTCACCGTGAGGGTTTCGGGGCAGCAGAAGAACTCGGGTGGATCGTTCACCGCTCCGACCTTGACGTATATGGTACGCGTATCGTACGTCGATCCGTCCGATGCGGTAACATTGAGCGTCCCGTTGCCGTTCCAATCGGTATGGGGTATTATATCAAGCTCCATGCCCGTTATCCCCGCATCGAAGCCTCCCTGGACATCGCTGACCCATGCTTTGATCGGAACCTCCGGGAAATCGTCATTATCCCATAGATATGGCGAGAGGTCCAACGTGCCGGGGTCCAGGGAGAGAGGCGTATCCTCCTTTAGAAGTTGATTGGGTATGGTCCCCTGGAAATAAAGGGGGTCGTTGACCCGGACCATCCTCTCGAGCACGTTGTCCGTCGTATCCGATTCGATCAGAACGTGCGATGGCATATATGGGGGTGACACCTCCGCCATGATGATACTGGAACCCGAGAGGAGATAAGAGGGGGGGAAGGTGAAGTTCAGGTCCATGGTCTGGTTCACCTTAAGGATCGGGATCGGCCTGGGGAGATCATCCTTGGTCTTGAGGTATCTCCCTTCCGGGGCCACCTTCGAGATATTCAGGGTCACCACGAAATTGTAGAGGTCGACCAGGCCCGAGTTCCTGACCCTGAGATGGACGTTAAGGTCCTGGCCTTCACATGGGATGGCGGGATCCAGAATCATCTCGGGGAGGAGTTCCACGTTCCTGTAGGAGACGACCTCGACCTCCTTGATGAGGGGGACGTACCCGGGATGATCGATGGTGATGCTGAGGGGGTCCAGGCTTTCCCTGATAAGGATGAACTCGGCGACCCCTCGTTCATCGGTGTTCTCTCTGATATAGAGCTCCGGGTCGGATGGATCTATCAATGTTATCCGCGCCCCTTCCACGGGAAGGCCGGTGGCCTCGTCGTATACCTCCACCCTGAACGTGTTGTTATCCTGATCGTATGGGGTGGGGAGTGATGCGGAGAACGTCCGGGGTACATCAAGCCAGATGGGCCCCTCAGGATCTCCAAGGAGATTGTAGGCCAGGTTATCGATCCTGTGCATCCTGAACTCCTCGATCGTGTAATCCCTGACCTCCCAGATGTAATTCTCATACGCCGCCTTCTGCATGTAGAGGGCTTGTGCGGGATGCGATGTCACGTTGTACAGCAGCTCGAAGAACTTCCGGGCCAACCACCAATTGCCGTAGGAGCCCCCGTCGTAATATTCGCCCCGATAGGTTGTGGTGGACGCACCGATAAGACCTATGGCCCCTCCATTTTGATTCCCAAGTAGCCTCTCCATATTGGTGTCGTCCTCTTCCGAGAAGTTGAGGGAATCGCAGTTGGATATGTACACAAGGGGCACCCTTCTGCCGTTCTCAATGGTCTCGGCCATCTCGTAATCGAAATAGGACTCCTCGTCCAGCCAGTATGGAAGTGCCCCCCCACCATCGCCCCTGTATTCCGTGCAGTTTCCATTGGAGTCGCCGTGACATACGAGCAGGGCGGTCGAGAACCCCATCTCGAAGTAGGATTCGAAGGTGGACCTGTTCAGTGTATCAAAGAGTTGAGAATATCCCCCGTATTGGGTCTGTGGGTAATCGGCAAGGATGTAGGAGGTTACGTTGTCCGGCAGCAGGTCATCCACCTTGGTGACGACCTCGTATCCGTTGTCCTTGTAATCATTGTACCCCTCGTCTACCATCGTCGTATCGATATTGTCCCTGATATTGGGCCGATCCATCAGGGACCCCGCGAGAAGCGTCGATCGCGCCCAGGACCCCACTGGTGGGTCGATCTCATATCCGAGCTGTCTATCGACCATTATCGAGAGCTCCTCCACGTTCGATGCGGGAAACCTGCCCACATATACATTCGGGTTCCACTCGATCTCCCCCTCCTCTCCGAACACGTCGTTCCTGCTGTAGTCGTCCCAGGTGCCCTCGAGGTCTGCATAATAATAATCTGTCAGAACGAAATTCTTCTCGTTGTCAACTCCGGGATCATAGGTGCCGTTGACGAAGGTCTTCCTCATGGGGATGATCTCCCCATCGCCAACGAGCAGGATCCATTTCAGGGTCTCCTCATGGTTCTCCCACATCGCATAGATGAAGGACCTTATCTGCTCGGGTTTATCGCGTCCCCGCGGCTCGTTCTCGGGTTCGAGGATCCCTTCGGGACCGTAGAGGGGCATATAGACGGCCTTCACGCCCTTGTTGGTCTTCCACTCGATCAGAGGGGCCATGATATCCGTGAACTCCGCCGGGCCGATGGCAAGATATTCGAGGCCGTTGATCAGGGGGATCTGATATTCCCCCTCCCTTGTGGGGATATCCTCATTCACCTCCATCGCCACCACCTTCTCTCCGATCGGGTGATCGTCCCGTGCCTCTACCGTACCTATCAGCATGGATAGGAGGAGGAGGGATGATACGGCACATATGGATAGCACCTTGTATTTGGTTTCGGCCGAATGCATGATCTGCCTCTTTACCGGTATTGTACCGAATGTGCAATAGATAACCATTTTGGTTAATTGTGCAGATGATCCATCTTCCGGCTCCGTTCAGAGCCGTGCATCAAGGTTAAATCGTTCACCGCTTATATGGTGTCCCGAGAGCACAGAGGATGAAGAGATGACCAAAGAGGTCTACGGGATAGTGGTCCTTGCGGGGACGGCCCGAATAGCAAGACAGATCAGGAGGGGGAAACGCAGAGACCTCTATCACCGCGTGGGAAGACCTCACCTGTGGAAGGCGGATACCAACGCGCTCGAGGCCAGTCTGGCTTCCAGGATCAACAGGGACGATTACATCGTGGGCGAGAACAAATCACTCCTCTACCTGCATCCTTCCCTCACCTCTGCCAGAAACATCAATTTCCTGAAAAGGGTCCTCTACTTCGCGGGGAAGACCGGGGACCGCCTCTACAGGAGAAACAAGCGCGATCTCCTCATCTTCCTGTCCCGCGAGGGTAGATCCCCGATCTCATTGGTAATACAGAATCTACTGCTCTCCGACCATATCGATCCTGACCACCTTGTCGTCGTGGGGCCCAGGAGGCAGCTTAACAACGAGCTGGAGGGGAGTGGACTGACCGGGATCAGGGTACTTGAACAGGGGGGGACCCTCGGGAGGAACATGATCAAGGGCAGGGAGGCGTTGATCGACGGATCATACGATGGGGAACATATCCTCTTCATCGGCGGGGACGTACCGCTTGTTACCCCGAAGGGTATATCCGATTTCATCGAGCGGAGCGGCGTAAAGGGTTTCGAGGGGGACATGATCTGGGGCATGGGGAGCAGGGAGCAGCTTGGGGGATACATCGTCGAGCACGATGTGGAACACCTGGGTTCGATCGGGCCGAACTATCCAAAGAAAGGCAATCTCAACAAGTTCGGTATACCGCTTATCGATGACAGGGGGGTTTTCGGCCTGAGCGGAAGGAGGAGATATCTCATGATGGGCAACCTGTTCCTCTACAGAACCTCCTCCGTTGACCAGAAGCTGGTGGACCGGTTCTATTCGCTTCGCAAGATGGGTGCGAACCCGCTCGCCTATCCCGGGCTGCTGTGGCACTTCGGGACCCCACTGCTCAAAGCGGTCAGGTGGAAACTCACCCTCTCGGAGGCGGAGAGGGTTCTCTCACAGAACGCCGGGATCGACCTGAGGGTCGGGTATACCCCACCGGAGATCACCCTGGACCTCGACTCATATTCCGATCTCAGACGGTTAAGCGGGGTATATTTCTCCAGAGAGGGTTTGGATATCGACCTGGAGATGAGCTTCAGGCAGTTCATCAGGGAGAAACGGAGGGAGAGGGGTAGAACCCTTCGCATCAGGAGGAAAAAAGTAAAAGGAGATGGATGACCATTACCTGTTGATGAGCCCTTTCAGGTTAAGGGATAGGGATCTGGGTGCACAGTTCTGTCAGCTGGAACGGTCCCTCATCTTTGATGAGACAATGAGGCATACCGGTTTCGTTCATTATATCGGAACCAATACGTTCAGGCTCCTGAAATCCAAGTTCACGGAGATCTACGGGAGCTACGTTTACAGGGTCCCGGGGGACCTCAGGCCCTCGATAGATGAGGGCAGCTTCATATCGGTTGAGCCGGGACATGTTCTAACAAGGATCTCGGTCGATCAGAGCCGTTTCATCAAGGGGAGGGAGGAGCCCAGAAAACTGCAGGTGGCGGAGGTGGAATCCGCGTCTCCCGCAGTGCTGGCCCTGCCCTCCCCCGAGCTGCCCAGGGACGAGTTCCTTGACCGGATATCAAGATCCTGGAGGTCTGCCGAGGAGGATATGCTGGACAAGGTGATGGCGCTTCTGATGGTGTCGGCCCCATCGTCCCTGTATGGAAGCGGGGGCATCGGTTCGGAGGGGCTTGAGGTCGTGAGGGACCTGTCGAAGGGGACGCCCCGCAATGTGGCGGATACCGTCCTTTCCCAGCTCCCTGCCGAGTTCCGGATGAGGTCCGGGTCGCCATACCACTATACGAAGGTGGATTCGCTCAGCACAGTGAGGTCGATCGGGAGGAACAGGTCCGATGAGGGGTGCTTCACGTTGGTCCATCCGCACCGCGTAACCGATGCATGGACCCGGGAGAAGATCCCCATCCAGCTTCCGTTCATCCTCAGGGAGGCCCAGTTCAGAGGGTCTCTTCCGGAGCTGGACCTGGATGTGCTGGACTTCCAGTTGACCGCGCTGTATACGCCTCCCCCTGCAGAGAACCTGGTCGAGGAGATGATGAGGAGGGTGAAGGAGAGGGGAGAGTCCCTCATGTTCGACGCGGTCGGGCTGGGGATGCCCGACCAGATGGCCTCCGTGAGGATCGCATTGTCGCTGGCCAGGTTGAACGTAGGGAGGGTGTTTCGTACGGGAAAATATGTAAGACCCCTGGAGAACCCCCTTGACGAGGGGGAGAGGTTGTACTACGCTCTGATGGAGCAGGGCATGGAGGAGGTTGGGAGAAAGAAGGAGGAGGAGAGGTATGGAGGGATGAGATCCCATCCCTGGAGGGAGAAGCTGAAGGACCTTGACAGGAGGATATATTATCAGCTGAGAATATCTGCCAAGGAGAGCGGTGTGGATCGGGTCCCCAGGGAGAGCATCATGCCGAACATCGGGAGAAGGACGATAGACAAGGCGCTGGATCGGCTGAACCGGTACGGCTACATACTGTTCATGAGAGGTGGTACGGAGATCAAGGTGGTTGTGGAATCATCCCCCGAGGACCACTCCTGATCACTCCTCATCCTCTTCACCCCCCGCCCCCCATCCTCTCTTGTCCCAGTTCCTGGATAGTTCCGCCTTTATGCCGGGTCCTATCGCCGGGGCGTCCATCTTCTCCTTCCTGATCATCCTCTCCACAAAACGTATCCTCCGCCTCAACCCCGCCCTGTTGGCGTTCTGGATCTCCAGTCCCGGCCTCCTGTTGACCTCGATGACCAGGACCCCCCTTCCGTCATCCACCGTCAGATCCACACCTGCAAAACCCATTCCCATGGCGTCCGAAGCTGCGGATGCGGTCTCCATGATCTCCTCCCACATGTTGAATCCGAATCCGACCAGGGAGCGCCCGGTTCCGGGGTGTCTTCTGGAGCTTTTCCTGCCAATCGTACCCGATATTATCCGCCCCTTCGATATCGATATGCCGGCAGCGAAGGCCCCCTGATGGACGTTAGCCTTGCCGCCGGAACCCTTGGTCGGAAGCCGGGTCATCGCCATGATCGGGAAGCCCCTGAAAACCACAACACGGATGTCCAGAAGGCCCATCGTCGCGAGCTCTCTCAGCCTTCTGGAGAGAATGATCCTCTCCTCTATCAGGGCAGTATCCGGGGTGCCTCCCAGATATCTGCCGTTGATTATCCTCATCGCATGACGGACCAGGTAGGAGGCCTCAACACCCTTTCCCGATGTGAGGATGAACCTCTTGACGACAACCCTCTCCACCACGAGGATCCCGGTGCCGCCGTGGCCCTGGCTTGGTTTGATGACAAAGCCCTCCTTCCTTTCGGCCAGCCAATCCTGAAATGATATCAGATCCTCCTCGGCGGTTATGGTCATCAACGTCCCGGGGATCGGGATCCCTGCAAGGCCG